>JAITMH010000208.1 GCA_031277445.1 Burkholderiales bacterium | reverse complement strand
GACACTGAGTACAACACCGTACACAACATCATGCGCACAAGACGCCGCGCACGCATTGACAATTGCCGATGGTTCGGCGGCGGTGCCGTTCGAGATTTTTTATGGTGTTGCGTGGAAGGCGTGATCAGGGATCAGGAATTAGGGGCCAGGCTCCTCCGGCGTCATTGCGAGGAATGAAGTGACGAAGCAATCCAGAAAACGCTCTCACGCGAAGAAAAAAGCGTTTAACCACGAAAGGCACGAAAAAAGGATCGTCTGCGCAAAGCGAAGAATCGTAGGCTGGCGATGAGCGCAGCGAATCCCAGCGTTTTGCCTCACGCGAAGGCGCGAAGCCGCGAAGGTGTGTTTTAAAGCCCCCTTTTCAAAGGGGGTGTCGGCGAAGCCGACGGGGGTTTGTCGTCGGAGCGCGGGCGTCCCGCCCGCACCCCCCCATCCCAGCCCCCGATCAAAAGCGCTTCGGGGGCAAGCTCTTCCCCCGCAAGCGGGGGGAGCGGCGTTGAGTTCTTCTTCGCGGCTTCGCGCCTTCGCGTGAGGCCAACTGGATTGCTTCGTCGCTTTCGCTCCTCGCAATGACGCCGATTTTTTTCTTTGCGTTCTTTGCTGTTAAACAAAAGGGCGGGTTTGAAACCCGTCCCTACGGTATTGCCTCCGTGTGAGACGCCGCATCAATACGGCGAACCCCGTTCAATCAGTTCGACTTTATAGCCATCGGGATCTTCGAGGAACGCGATAATGGTTTTGCCTCCCATCACCGGCCCTGCTTCGCGCACAATTTTCGCGCCCTGGGTACGCGCCGCGTCACAGGCAGCCCCGGCGTCGTCAACTTCGATGGCGAGGTGGCCGTAAGCATTGCCGAGGTCGTAGCGGTCGGTGCCGTAGTTGTAGGTCAGTTCCAGCGCAGCTTCATCGGCTTCGTCGCCGTAACCCAGATAGGCAAGCGAGTATTTCTGTTCCGGACGGTCAACGGTGCGCAGAACGCGCATGCCAAGAACTTCGGTATAAAACGCTTGCGCCCGCACCAGATCGCCGGTACGCAGCATCGTGTGTAAAATTCGCATGATGTTCTCTCGAAAAAGCAATGATTAATGGTTGAAGAATACCTGAAATTTTCTGCGTTGGAATATGGAATGCTTTTGGTTCGAGCGCATATATTTCTCCCCCCCTCTCCCCCTGCCCCTCTCCCACGAGGGGAGAGGGGAAAAAACCTTTCCTGCTTGTGCCCTATGGCTCGCATGGTGACCCGGCATGGCTGAATGGGCGGGACTTGCCGGTCTGTTCAGTTCGGCGTTTTTGTCGGCGACGCTGTTGCCCGGAACTTCCGAGCTGACGTTGCTGGCTTTTCTGTATTTCGCGCCAGCATGGGCGGTCACGGCAGTGGTCGTCGCCACGGTCGGAAATACGTTGGGCGGTATGACATCGTATGCCATCGGTCGCTTTTTCGCGCACAAGGTCACGCGCCCGATCCCGCCGCTGGTGCAGCGCTATGGCGTGTGGGCGTTGCTGTTGTCGTGGGTGCCGGTGATCGGCGACGCGCTGTGTGTGGCTTCAGGCGTCCTGCGGCATCGCTGGTGGCAGGCGGTGCTGGCGCTGGCGATCGGCAAGGGAGCGCGTTATATGTCGATAACGTGGGTGTTTTTTGCGAGCGTATGATTAAGAAATAACCCAAATACGCGGAAAAAACCGGTCAGGGGGCGCCTGCGGTAAAATAACCGGCTTTCCAACAGGTTTCACGCATCATGACCGAGCTATTGCACACCGCGCCCTCTGACGAAATGGCGGCGCCGGGAACACCCCGACTCCGCGAGATTCCGTACAACTATACGTCGCTCTCCGATCGCGAAATCGTCATCCGTCTGCTTGGCGCGCCAATGTGGAACGTGCTCGATCAGTTGCGTCTGGAGCGGCGTACCGGTCGGTCAGCGCGAATGTTGTTTGAGGTGTTGGGCGACATCTGGGTGGTGTGCCGCAACCCGTATCTGCAAGACGATTTGCTCGACAATCCGAAGCGTCGGGCGCTTCTGGTCGAAGCGATGCACCACCGTCTGCACGAAATCGAGAAACGGCGGCAAGCGAGTTTTGCCGATGCGCCGGAACGCGCCGAGAAGGTTGCGCAACTGGTCGAAGCGGCACGCGGCGCGGTTGACGCATTCGCCAACTGGTTCCCGCACACTCAGGAAATGCGGCGGCGCATTGTGCGCGTGTTGTCGAAGCACACGCACAAGGACAACATCGCGTTCGACGGGTTGGCGCGAGCCGCGCATGTCACCGACGCGACGGACTGGCGCATCGAATATCCGATTGCCGTGTTGTATCCCGACAGCGAAGAAGAAGTTCGCGGGCTGGTGCATGGGTGCATCAGGCTGGGGCTGACGATTATTCCTCGCGGTGGCGGCACCGGCTACACCGGCAGCGGCATCCCGCTGACGACGAACGCGATCATCATCAACACCGAAAAACTCGATCATTTGTCGGATGTTGAACCGATGGTGTTGCCGGGTCACGCCGAAGCAACGCCGACGTTTGCCGTCGGCGCCGGCGCGGTGACGCGGAAGGTGATGAACGCGGCGGCGGCGGCGGGGCGGGTGTTTGCCGTCGATCCGACTTCCGCCGACGCTTCCTGCATCGGCGGCAACATTGCGATGAACGCGGGCGGCAAGAAAGCGGTGTTGTGGGGCACGACGCTCGACAATCTGGTGTCCTGGCGCATGGTGACGCCCGACGCGCAATGGCTGGAAGTCACCCGGATCAATCACAACCTCGGTAAAATCGACGACGCTGAAGAAGCGGTGTTCGAACTGTGCTGGTTTGATCCCGACGGCAAAACGGTGCAGCGCAGCGAAACCTTGCGTATTCCCGGAAGCGCGTTTCGCAAGGCGGGGCTTGGTAAAGATGTCACCGATAAGTATCTGCACGGTTTGCCCGGTATCCAGAAGGAAGGTTGCGACGGCATCGTCACTTCGGCGCGTTTTGTGCTTTACAAAATGCCGCCGGTCACGCAGACCATTTGTCTTGAATTTTTCGGGCTGGCGCAACGCTCGACACCGGCCATCGTCGAAATCAAACGCTACCTCGACACGCAACCGCACGGTGTGCAACTGGCCGGTCTTGAGCACATGGACGAGCGTTACATCAGGGCGGTGAAATACGCGACAAAGGCGTCGCATCGCGGTCGCCCGATGATGGTGCTCATCGGCGATCTTGTCGGCGATGACGTTGACGCGGTGTCACGTGTCGCCGAAGAAGTGGTGCGTATCGCCCAGGCGCGTGATGGTGAAGCGTTCATCGCCACTGTCGATGAAGACCGTCAACGTTTCTGGGCCGAACGCTCGCGTACCGCCGCCATCGCCAAACACACCAATGCGTTCAAGCTTAACGAAGACGTGGTGATTCCGCTCGAACGGCTCGGCGATTACACCGATGGTATCGAACGGATCAATATCGAGTATTCGTTGCACAACAAACTCAAACTGTGCGACGCCCTGCTGAATTTTTTCAACGATCCGTCGTTGCCGCAGATTTTCAACCGCGCTGAAGTGAAACCGACCGACGCCATGCTTGAAGAAAGACTTGGCGAAGCGCGCTTGCTGGTAAAACAGGTGCGTGCGCGCTGGCAAGACTTTCTTGACCGGCTGAACGAAACTTTCCTCGCCTTGCAGGGGCATTCCGAAATCGTTTCCTGGAAAAAAGAATTGCGCAATCCGTTGCAAGACCTTTTCTTCGGATTGGAGTTTGCGCCGCTGGTGGCGCGATGCAGGGAGATTCATGCGCAAGTCTTGCGAAGCCGTGTTTTTGTGGCGCTGCACATGCACGCCGGTGACGGCAACGTGCATACCAACATCCCCGTCAATTCCGACGATTACGAAATGCTGCAACAAGGCAATGCCGCCGTTGCGCGTATCGTTGCATTGGCCAAGGCGCTGGGCGGCGTCATTTCGGGAGAGCACGGCATCGGCATCACCAAGCTCGAATTCATGAGCGACGAAGCGTTGAAACCCTTCGCCGAATACAAAGCGAAGGTTGATCCCCATGGCCGTTTCAACGCAGGCAAACTGCTGCGCTCCGCCGACCTTCCTGCCGACTTGACCAACGCCTACACACCGAGTTTTTCGCTGATCGGTCACGAAAGCCTGATACTCGAACAAAGCGACATCGGCACCATTGCCCGCGCCATCAAGGACTGTCTGCGCTGCGGCAAATGCAAACCTGTGTGTTCGACGCACGTACCACGCGCCAACTCGCTTTATTCGCCGCGCAACAAAATTCTGGCCGTGTCGCTGCTGACAGAAGCGTTTCTCTACGAAGAACAAACGCGGCGAGGCGTTTCGCTGCGCCACTTTGATGAAACGTGCGATCTGGCGTACCACTGCACCGTTTGCCACAAGTGTTTCAGCCCTTGTCCGGTGGACATTGATTTTGGTGACGTGTCGATAGCGATGCGCAACTTCCTTCGCAAGGAAAAGAAAAAGCCATTCAATCCGGGCGCGGCGCTGGGAATGATGTTTCTTAATCTGCGCAATCCGCTGGCCATCAAAACATTCAAACACCTTGTGATTGATCTTGGTTTTCGGCTGCAACGTGCCGCCAACTTGCTGGCGCGTCGCACCGGCCTGCCGCAGCGACAAACGAAACGACCACCGGCCACTGTCGGCAAACCGCCGCTGAAAGAACAGGTTATTCACCTCATCAACAAACCGATGCCGGACAAAGTGCCCCTGCGAACTTCCCGTGCATTGCTCGGCATTGAAGACCATACGGTCGTGCCGATTCTCCGCGATCCTCAAAAAGTGAACGGCGACACCGAAACGGTGTTTTATTTCCCCGGCTGCGGCGCCGAACGGCTGTTCTCACAAACCGCGCTGGCGACACAGGCCATGCTCTACGAACTCGGCGTTCAATGCGTGTTGCCGCCCGGTTATTTGTGCTGCGGTTATCCGCAAATCATTGCCGGTGACGAAGACAGGGGACAAGCGATGGTGACACGGAACCGTGTGCTCTTTCACCGAATGTCCACCACGTTGAACTATCTCGACATCAAGACCGTGCTGGTGTCGTGCGGCACCTGTTTGTACGAATTGCAGCATTACGGTTTCGATCAGATTTTTCCGGGAAGCCGGATACTCGACATTCACGAATACCTGTACGAAAAAGGTGTGCGGCTCGAAGGCGTCGAAGACACGCGCTACCTTTTCCATGACCCGTGTCATTCGCCGATGAAAGCGTACAAGCCGATAAACGTCGTGCGCGGGCTGATCGGTGACGGAGTGGTGCAGAACGATCGTTGCTGCGGCGAATCGGGAACCTTGTCGGTGGCACGTCCCGACGTGTCAACGCAAGTGCGTTTTCGCAAAGAGGAAGAGTTGCGCAAAGGTGCAGCGCAAATGCGTCTTGACGATTTCAAAGGGCAGCTCAAAGTATTGACTTCTTGTCCTTCCTGTTTGCAAGGCTTGTCGCGCTACAACCGCGACGCGAAAACCAAAGCCGATTACATCGTCGTCGAGCTGGCGCGTCGCCGTCTCGGCGAACAATGGATGCGCGACTACGTAAAAAAAGTTCTTAAAGACGGTATCGAACGTGTTTTGCTGTAACGCCGGAGCGTTTTCGCTTCAAACGCAGACACTTTTCACCCGCTCCCCGCCCGCTCTCTCACAAGAGGAGAGAAGGAGCAAAACGCGACGCATTCGTTAAGGGCATTGCCGCGTCGGACTTGCCCGACGCGGTGAGCGGTTTTCTTGTGCGGGAAAAAGTCACCCAAAAAGCCATCCCCATTTCATCATCGCCCACCTTGCGGGCGCCCTGCGTGCAGAGGCGTTACGTTTGGAAATCAGACCGCCTGCAATGCCCGTGGTGGTATCCACGGATCGGGGCAATTCTGTCGCCGCAAAAAAAGCGGCGAAACCATTAGAGCGGTTTTGGTTTAAGCCAAGGCGTTTGTTGTTCAGGCGCACTTCGGCTTCCAAAAACCGTTCCAGGTCATCGCTTCCGCAAGGACGGTGTTCGACGGAAGAGGGCGTCGCAAGTGTCGCATTTTTCCCCGACGCTCCCGCGAAGGCGGGAACCCGGAAAAACACGGTATCGTTTCGTTCGTATTGTATATATTTAAACCAAAAACGCGCTAGAAAATTTTTCATCTTTGTTCTCCCGTGATGTCAGGCGCCGAACAGCGGAACGGCGGTTTCATAGACTTGGTACCGGTATTTGCGTTCCTCTTTTGTCAACAAAACCTTTTGTTGAAGGGAATTTCCCAGCGAAGAAAAAAGCGGAATCGACGCAGGTGACAGGTTGTTCGACGGATAAGTTGCCCGCACGACCAGCGCAATCCGAAGCGTTCTGATCCGGTTCAGGCTGTCATTGGCGGCTTGTGTCCCGGCTTGCAAATCGTTGAAGGTCCAACCGGGAGCGGTCGGGCTTTTCCAGGTCAGGTCGCCGGTATCGGGATCAGCAACACCGTACAAAACTCTCAACAGGAAGATGTTTTCGCCCAATGTCACCGCAGAGCCTGCGGTTCCACCGTTTCGATTCTGTATAAGATCATAAAGCGACAGCACCTTTTTTTCCGGGTGAACGCCGATCATATAAAACTTCGGAGAAACGCCCAGATTGAACAACGACGTTTTTCCGGACATCTTCGTTAAGCTACCGTTGACCATGAACTTCGTATCGAGAGGAATGGCTTGCGGCGTGCTTTCGAGCATCTCGCCACTGTGGGGCAATGCAAAATCGGGCGACACTTTGAACAGATAACAATCGGAACCAACGGTCTTGCCGTTTGCCATCAAAAGATAATCCGACGGCAAAACCCCGTTGCTGTTTTCGACGGTAAATTTAGGGTCGGTCGCGTCTGCCGTTGCGGAAAAAACTGTTGAGGTTCCGCCGCTGCCGCCCAACACCAGAAGAATGTCCGAGTCGCGGGAAGACGGCGCGGTGGAAGCGCCCCAAACAGCGATTGGCGTCACTCGCAAATGACCGGGGATCGCCGAAAACGGCGCCGGCCAGGAAGTGCCGGGCAGGAGTGTCTCGGAACCGCTTGCTGCCTGAAGCCCGCAGCCCCAGGCATTGCCTTTGGGAAGCAGATTGCTTCCGGCTTGTCGCAGGATATTTCCGATTCGGTAATTGATGATCGTAGCCGCTTGCTGGGCATCGTTGCCTCCGGCAGTCCGGTGATTCTGGATGCCGGACGTGGTGAGGAGATGGGCAATGATGAGTAGCGCCAGCAATCCAAAGGCCAGTCCCGCGATCAATTTGACCAAAGTAACGCCTTGATACCGGTTCGTTTTTCTACGCGTTTTCATAGAGGGCCCTCCTGAATTTATAAGTTGATATAACGAGGCTACTTTTCTCCTTGAAAAAAGACGTCCGCCTGAAGAACCCTGGTCGCTTCCGCAGAAAGCGGAACGGCGCGAACCATCCATGCCATTTCGTCATCGGCGACGACGGCGTTCGCTGCAAGCGTGGTTGTGGAATTGACTAACGAAAATTCAGTGAGCCGATCGCGTTTGGCGGCTTCGCCTTGTGCAAAACGGATGCTGTTCTGCAACGCTTTGGCATCGGAACGAATTTGAGCCTTGCTTATCCATTCGCTGATATTGGGAGCAGCGATGGTCACGATGATGGCGAAAACGGATACCGTGACCATCAGCTCGATCAACGAAAAACCGGTGGTTACCGCTTTTTGATATTTCATCGTCATCTCCTTGTGAGAGTTTTCACGAATCAGAGGAGCGCCTGATAAGACTCCTCGTCATTCAAAGCAAAATAAAACGTTTGTTTCGGACTCCTGTTGAACCCGCCGCATGAATCTGTCGCGGCGCGTCCGGAGCCACCGGAATTACCTTTTGGCGGCCAACGGGCAACTTCTTGGCGGCTGAGCCAGCCCTACCGCTAAAGCGTTGGCAGTCGTATAGCCTCCTGCCGGTTGCCGTTGGCTGTTGATATATGTATTTGGCATTGGCTCGGAAAACAATCCTCTTGAGACTGATCCAATGAGCCTCTGCGCTGACACTATCTCTAGCGCAACGGTTTTTACATCACAGGTGATCTCTGAAGCCAGAACAGGCAGTTACCGCTAAAACCCGGTGGCTGCCATCACGATCACCCCCCGCGAAAGCGTAAATACTTTGTTTACGCTTTTCATCCCCCTTTGACCAAGCCTTGCTAATGTTTATTGCAAGACCTTTAATAACCCCAATTCTATCAGTGTTTTTAGAATTTGTATCAAGGTTGTCAGTACCATTTCTTTTTTTTATTGTAAATTATTTTTTATGCGTTACAAATTGGAATAAACGTAACAGGCATGTTAGATTATTCCGTGCGTCGCCTCGGAGCCTGCTTTGTAAGCGGTTTTTCGTGGCGGTGCCGACGGAACCCCCCATTTTTAAGCGGCGCGTAAAATTCTTAAATGACATACGCCAACGCGCTGATTTTTCAGGACGGGCGACTAAAAACGCGCCAAAAAAAGCCGGGAAGCACATTGCTGGCCGCTTTTCCACAAGGCGGAAAGGGTTATTTGCCCGAACACGTCAGTTCACTTGTTTACGTTTGCGGTCAAATCAAAACGGCGATATAAACAAGCACACGTTAGAATATCTGTCTTCTGTTTTCCCCGCTCCGAAGAATGAGACATTTCGCCGTCATCGGCAACCCCATTACGCATTCCCGTTCGCCTGAAATTCATCAGGCGTTTGCAGAACAGACAGGAATTGCGATTGCTTACCGGCGCCTCGAAGCGCCGGTGACTGCCGATGATTCCGGCTTTACCGACGTCGCCCGGGCGTTTTTTGCCGATGGGGGTGTTGGTATGAATGTCACGGCGCCGTTCAAGGACGCGGCTTTTCGCTTTGCTTCTGATGTCAGCGAACGCTCACGTTTGGCGGCAGCGGCGAATACGTTGACGGCGGCTGCGTTTTCGGCTTCCCCTTCTCCCCTAACCCCTCTCCCGCAAGAGGAGACAAACCCCCGCCCGCCTTTGGCGGGCACCCCCTTTGGAAAGGAGGCAAGCGGCTGGCACGCCGACAATACCGATGGCGTCGGGCTTGTCCGCGATTTGACAGGCAGACTTGGGCTGTCGTTAGCCGGACAGAGGCTTCTGATCCTGGGCGCGGGCGGCGCAACCGCCGGAATCCTGGAGCCATTGCTCGATGCGCGGCCATCGCAGATCGTGTTATGGAACCGGAGCGCTGACAAAGCGCAGCGTCTTGTTCACCGGTTCGCCGCTGCCTACCCCGACGCGGCGCTGTCTGCGGTTTCCGATTTTTCGGGGGAGCTTGATCAAGGGACGTTTGATCTCGTGATTCACGCCACCAGTTTGAAGGTGGCTGTTCCCATGGACAATGAAAGCCCACCCCTTCAAGGGGCTGTCGCAAAAGCTCATGTTTCTCTCCTTCCCCCGCTTGCGGGGGAAGGCCGGGATGGGGGGAATCGTAGTCAAATCAGTCTATTGTGCGCAGACCAGCCCCCTCCCCAACCCTCCCCCGCAAGCGGGGGAG
>JAITMH010000183.1 GCA_031277445.1 Burkholderiales bacterium | reverse complement strand
ATCAGAAATAGGTGGGCGAATGACCGCAAGCTTCGATTAACATCGCCCAAACGCAAAACGCTGTGGCGTTGGTTTGTAGCGCGCACCAGGATCGTGCGACTTATTGGGTACCGGAGACGTGTGACAGATAGAACAGGTCAGGCGGCTGAATACATGAACAGTTCGTTACAAGAAGGGAATGTTTCAATGAAGAAAAAGATTGTATTGTTGTGGTTGATTGTTGGAATTGCTGTTGGTGCGATAGGACTGGGAACGATGAAATTCGCGTTGAGTTCGACCAATACGAATGAGTTCTGCTTGTCGTGTCACCTTCCTGACGCGGGTAAAGAGTGGATGGAGTCCAAGCATTATTCCAACGAGTACGGCGTTCGCGTGGGATGTTCCGATTGCCACATGCCGAAAGAGCTTGTTCCGGGTCTCATGAGAAAGATGAGGGCTTCCGGTGAGGTTTTCGCGCACATTACCGGCACGATCAACACGCCCGAAAAATTCGAAGCCAGACGCCTGAAATTGGCTGAGAGAGAATGGGCGCGGATGAGAGCCAACGGTGCGCAGGAATGCAAGAATTGTCATTTCATGGACACGATCAACAACCCGGAAAAAGAGTTTCTCAGAGACTTTCACGTCGGTGTGCTGGAGTCCGGGCAGATTTGTATAGACTGCCACAAAGGCCTGGCTCACAAAGCGCCGGAAGAATGAGGCGGGCCATAGAATAGTTTTGTTGACTCGCGCCATCAGGCGCACGGAAAAGGAGAAAGCATGAAGTTGAAAATGATGGTGTTGGTGGCGACCGGAGCGCTACTGTCAGTGAGCGCGGTTTCGGCGCAGGATGGGGCTGCTTTGTTGAAGAGCAAGAATTGCCTGAACTGCCATGCTATCGAAGCCAAGAAAATGGGCCCAAGCTACAAAGAGCTGTCGGCGAAATACACGAAAGAAGCGGTGCCGGTGATCGCCAAGAAACTTAAAGACGGTCAGGGTCATATGAAAGTGGCGGCGACCGACGACGAGCTTAATGCAATCGTCGAATATGCGCTGAGCCATAAATAATTGGCGTTACTTCAGTTGCTTCAATGAGCGAAAAAGGACGGTGATTCCGTCCTTTTTCTATTTTGGCTTAAAACGATTCCATGACTTTTTCGGCGCTTTCCTCCATTCCTGTCGTGACGGTTGACGGTCCGGCTGCGTCCGGCAAGGGGACGTTGGCGGCGGGGCTGGCGGCGGCGCTAGGTTTCCATTTGCTTGACAGCGGGCTTTTCTACCGGATGGTCGGCTGGAAGGCGCTGGACAGCGGTGTGTCGTTGAGCGATGAGGCGGCGCTGGCATGTCTGGCGACCGGGCTGCGCCCGCGTTTCGATGGTGAGGCGGTCTGGCTGGACGACCGCGAGGTATCGCGGGCGTTGCGTCAGCAAGAGGTCGGTACGGCGGCTTCAAAGGTGGCGGCGCTGCAAGGGGTGCGGGCGGCGCTGCTTCATGCGCAACGCATGGCGCGGCGGATGCCGGGGCTGGTGGCGGATGGTCGTGATATGGGGACGGTGGTTTTCCCCGATGCTGTTTGCAAAATTTTCATCACTGCCGGTGTCGAAGAACGTGCGCAACGCAGACATAAGCAGTTGATCGAAAAAGGATTACCGAGTAACATGTCTACCCTTTTGCAGGAAATCGGCGAGCGCGACGCGCGTGATGCCGGGCGTGACGTGGCGCCGTTAAAAGCGGCGTCGGGTGCTTTGGAAATCGATACGACGAAACGGGATGCGCCGGCTGTGTTGGCGCAGGCGTTGGCGTATTGTCGCTCGCGTCTGGAATCTGACGCCTGCTGACCTTCCTGCAAAAACAACGGTTCTTCGCTGCTTTAGCCGGCAACCGGAAAACCATTTTATGAATCGGCCCGTTGATAGCGAGATACAGGGTTCTCGCACGATGGTCTTTTACTTTTTTAGATATAGGAACCAACCCCAATGGCTACTGCTACCCCCTCCGCTGCTCCGGCGGCTTCCGAAAGTTTTGCGATGTTGTTTGAGGAGTCGCTTGCCCGTCAGGAAATGCGGCAAGGTGAACTGATCACCGCTGAAGTGACCCGGGTCGATTACAACGTTGTTGTGGTCAACGCCGGTTTGAAATCGGAAAGTTTCATTCCCATCGAGGAATTCAAGAATGATAACGGCGAAGTCGAGGTGCAAGTCGGCGACTTCGTTACGGTCGCCATTGATTCAATCGAGGACGGTTACGGCACCACGCGCTTGTCGCGTGACAAGGCCAAGCGCCTGAAAGCCTGGCAAGACCTCGAAATGGCGATGGTGGAAGGGTCGTTGGTCAATGGCCTGGTGACCAGCAAGGTCAAGGGCGGCCTGACGGTGATGATGAACGGTATCCGCGCTTTCCTGCCGGGATCGTTGATCGACGTGCGTCCCATCAAGGACACGTCGCCGTATGAAAACAAAGCGATGGAATTTAAAGTCATCAAGCTCGACAAGAAACGCAACAACGTTGTGGTGTCGCGTCGCGCCGTGCTTGAGGAAACGATGGGCGAAGACCGCGAAAAATTGATGGCGACCTTGTCCGAAGGCGCTATCGTCAAGGGCATCGTCAAAAACATCACCGACTACGGCGCGTTTGTCGATCTGGGCGGTATCGACGGTTTGCTGCACATTACCGACCTGGCCTGGCGTCGGGTCAAGCACACGTCGGAAGTGCTGGTCGTGGGCGACGAAGTGACGGCCAAGGTTCTCAAGTTCGATCAGGACAAAAACCGCGTTTCGCTCGGCATCAAACAGCTTGGCGACGACCCCTGGGATGGGCTGTCGCGCCGTTACCCGCCGGGGACGCATTTGTTCGGGAAGGTGACGAACATCACCGATTATGGCGCGTTCGTCGAAGTCGAATCGGGCATCGAAGGATTGGTGCACGTTTCCGAAATGGACTGGACGAACAAGAACATTCATCCGACCAAAGTTACGCAACTGGGCGATGAAGTTGAAGTGATGATTCTCGAAATCGACGAGGAACGTCGCCGCATTTCGCTCGGTATGAAGCAGTGCAAGCCCAACCCCTGGGAAGAGTTCTCGATGAACCAGAAGAAGGGCGATCATGTGAAAGGCGCGATCAAATCAATCACCGATTTTGGCGTCTTTATCGGTCTTCCGGGTGGTATTGACGGCCTGGTGCATTTGTCCGATCTGTCCTGGACTTTGCCGGGCGAAACGGCGGTGCGCGATTACAGGAAGGGACAGGAAATCGAGGCGATTGTTCTGGCGATTGATGTCGAGCGCGAGCGTATTTCGCTGGGCGTCAAGCAACTTGAAGGCGATCCGTTCACCAATTTCGTGGCGGTCAACGACAAGGGCAGCGTCGTCGAGGGAACCGTTAAAAGTCTGGACGCGAAGGGCGCCATGATTTCACTGATCGAAGGTGAAGTCGAGGGCTACCTGAGAGCGTCGGAATTGTCGCGTGACCGGGTCGAGGACATCCGTCAGCGCTTGAAAGAGGGCGACAAGGTATCGGCGATGATTATCAACATTGATCGCAAGAACCGCACGATCAATCTGTCCGTCAAGCAGAAGGACAGCGCCGATGAAAACGAAGCGATGCAGCGGATGAAAACCGAGAATGCCAGCGCCAGTGTCGGTGTGACCAATCTTGGAGCGCTGCTGAAAGCCAAACTCGACAACAAAGACAACGCGTGAACGACGGAAACAGCGTGACGAAATCGGAACTGATCAGCCGTTTGGCTGTTCAGTTTCCGCAACTGGCGAAAGACACCGAGTTCGCTGTCAAGACGATTCTTGACGCGATGGTGGAGGCGCTGGTTCGCGGAGAACGGGTTGAAATCCGCGGTTTCGGCAGCTTCGGGCTTAATTACCGCCCGTCGCGTCTCGGACGCAATCCCAAAACCGGTGAGCAGGTGCAGGTGCCCGAAAAGTACATCCCGCACTTCAAAGCCGGTAAGGATTTGCGCGAGCGCGTGGATTTGGAAAAAACGTAGTTATCAGGTACCAGGGATCAGGGATCAGAAAAGCAAGGTGCAGAGCGACGCATTTCCGCAAGAACACATCTCTCCGCTATTCAGTATCTGATTCCTGATTCCTAATCCCTGAAAGGAATGCGCCATGAGCATTGTTCGCTGGGTTGTCGGAGTTGCTATTTTCCTTGCCGTCCTGCTGTTGTCGTTTTCCAACGCCGAACAGGTGACGTTGCGCTTCTTCGAGTTCGGAAGCTGGCAGGCGCCGCTGATTTTCATTGTGTTCTGCGCTTTTGCGCTGGGAGTAACGTGCGGCTTGCTGGCCGGTGTTCTTCGGGTAGCGCGGCTCAATCGGGAACTGAAGAAAGTCCGCAAAGCATTGCTGGCTTATGAGAAGGGAGCGGAACCGACCGCCGATACAGACCCGACTCCGCTTCCACCACCTGTTCCGCCGGTTCCCTGAGAATGATCGTCGGCGGTCTTCAAGGATAGCGCATCATGTATATCGAACTGTGGTGGCTGTTGCTGATTCCGGTCGTGTTTTTCGCGCTGGGCTGGGTGGCGGCGCGGATTGATATCCGGCAGTTGCTGGCGGAAGCGCGTGAACTGCCGCGTTCTTATTTTGAAGGACTCAATTCGCTGCTGAACGAAGCGCCGGATCAGGCGATTGAATCGTTTATGGTCGTCGCCGAAAAAGACCCGAAAACGCTGGATCTGCATTTTGCGTTGGGAACATTGTTTCGGCGACAGGGAGAATTTTCGCGGGCGATTCGAATGCATCAGGCGTTGCTTGAACGGCCTGAACTGGTAACGCGTGATCGTGAACGCGCCGAATTTGAGTTGGCGCAGGATTTCCACCGTGCGGGTTTGCTGGATCGCGCCGAGGCGCTGTTTCTGAAACTCGAAGGAACACGTTTTGAGCACGAAGCCCTGGGTCATCTGCTGGAAATTTACCAAACCGAAAAACACTGGCCGGAAGCGATTCGTGTCACGCGACAAATGGAAACCGTGGCGCAGACGCCGCACTTCAAAGAGATCGCGCATTACCATTGCGAGATGGCCGAAGAAGCGCTGGTTCGCGGCGATCTGGATCAGGCGCAACAAAATGTTGAGCAGGCGTTTGCCGAATACCGCGCCTGTGTACGCGCTTTTCTGATTCAGGGCGACATCGAAATGGCGCGGAACATACCGGACAAAGCGCTGGCGGCCTGGGAACAAATTGCGTCGCATCAAATCGCGTCGCTGGGATTGGCGGCGGAGCGGATCGTCAAAGTCTGTCGGGAAACAGGAAAAACGGATTACGCACTTCGGCTGTTGACGCGCTGGCAACAGGAAGCGCCGTCGCTTGATATCTTTCATGCGTTGTTTCATCTGAGCTTTACCGAGGAAGGGCCGCAAGCGGCGGCGCAACGGGCGCGTGATGAAATCGAGCAGCGACCGAGTTTGTTCAGCCTCGATCATTGGTTGCAGGCAAGAATGAGCGAGGTTTCGTCGCCGGAAACGCAACAGAATTTGTTGCTGATTAAAAATCAGGTGGCGCCGTATCTGAAAAAAATGGGGCAGTACCGTTGTACGCGCTGCGGATTTCGTGCGCGTCAGTATTATTGGCGTTGTCCGGGTTGTCAGAAATGGGAGACGACTCAGGCGCGGCGCAGCGATACGCCGGAAGGCTTTCGGTAGTCAGAGGGCAGAGGTCAGGGATCAGAAAAAGCTTTTTAACCACGAAAAACACGAAGGTCACGAAAGTTTTTTGTAAAGACGAACTTGGCGCTATAACACTTTCGTGCTTTTCGTGTCTTTCGTGGTTAAAAGAAATATAAAGTTTGAATGTAAAGAGAAGCTATGAAAATCACTATGATTGGTTCCGGCTATGTGGGGCTGGTAACAGGCGCATGTTTTGCCGAAGTCGGCAATGAAGTGCTGTGCTTCGATATCGACGAACGCAAAATCGACATTCTGCAAAATGGCGGTGTGCCGATTCACGAGCCCGGCTTGCGGGAAATGATTGCGCGCAATGTGGCGGCGGGGCGCTTGCGTTTTTCGACCGATATTGATCGTGCGGTTGCTTTTGGCGCGTTGCAATTCATCGCGGTGGGAACGCCGCCCGGTGAGGACGGTTCCGCCGACATGCAGTATGTTCTGGAAGCGGCGCGCAACATCGGTCGGCGAATGAACGAATGGAAAATCATTGTCGATAAATCGACGGTGCCCGTAGGAACTGCCGACCGTGTACGCGCCGTGGTTGTCGAAGAACTGGAGAAGCGCCGCTCGAAAATTGAATTTACCGTGGTGTCGAACCCTGAATTTCTGAAAGAGGGCGCGGCCATTGACGACTTCATGAGACCCGACCGGATTGTGATCGGCACCGATCATGCGCAAGCGGCGCGAACCATACGGGAACTGTACGCGCCGTTTCAAAGAAATCACGAGCGGCTTCTGATGATGGATGTTCGCTCGGCAGAATTTACCAAATACGCCGCCAATGCGATGTTGGCGACGCGCATTTCATTCATGAACGAACTGGCCAATCTTGCCGACCGACTGGATGTGGACATCGAGATGGTTCGGCAAGGCATCGGCTCCGATCCGCGGATCGGCTATGATTTTTTGTATGCCGGTTCCGGTTATGGCGGAAGTTGTTTCCCAAAGGATGTTAAAGCGTTGCTGCGAACGTCGTCGCAGGCAGGCGCTCCGCTTCATGTGCTGGCATCCGTCGAACACGCCAACGAGCGGCAAAAACAGGTATTGATCGAAAAAATTTGTGCGCGTCTCGGCAATGACTTGTCCGGTTGCAAGATAGCGTTGTGGGGGCTGGCGTTCAAACCGAACACCGACGATATGCGTGAGGCGCCGTCGCGGGTGGTTGTTCGTGAATTGTTGCAACGTGGTGCGCAAGTAGTGGCTTATGATCCGGTGGCGATGGAAGAAGCGCGGCGTGTTTTCGCTCAGGAAGGGCTAAGCCTGATTTATGCGGATTCGGCGATGGAAGCGGTGCGCGGCGCGGACGCTTTGGTGCTGATGACCGAGTGGAAAGCTTTTCGTTCCCCCGATTTTGCAGAGCTTCGCAAACAACTCAAAACGCCATTGTTGTTTGATGGACGTAACATTTACGATCCGCAAGCAGTGCGCGAAGCAGGGCTGGAATATTTCGGAATAGGGCGGCGATGAGGGCAGATGTCAGAGATCAGGGCTCAGGGGTCAGAGGGTAGCCTGGACAAGCGAAGCGCCGTTCGGGAACCCACTCTGTCATTCTGCGCGAAGCGAAGCGGAGTCGCAGAATCCATAAAAGTCATCTCACGCGAAGGCGCGAAGACGCGAAGGAAGGTCAAAAAGCCAACCCTCATGTTCTTTGCGGTTAAATGAAGTTAAAAGATTTAGAGGCAACTTCTCATGGCAACAGATATGCTTTCCGAAAAATTTCATTTCGCTGACTGGAAAGACAAACTGGCGAAAGCCAAAGTGCTGGTTGTCGGCGACGTAATGCTCGACCGTTACTGGTTCGGCGATGTCGAGCGTATTTCACCGGAAGCGCCGGTGCCGGTTGTGCGGGTGGCGCGGGAAGAAACGCGACCCGGCGGCGCGGCCAACGTCGCACGCAACGTTGCCTCGTTCGGAAGTCAGGCTGTTTTGCTCTCGGTGGTCGGAAACGACGAAGCCGGAAAAAAATTGGAAACGTTGATTCAAGACGAGAAAGTAACTTCATTGTTTCAACGTGACGCGCAACTGCCGACAACGGTGAAACTGCGCGTGATTGGTCGGCAGCAGCAGTTGTTGCGCATTGATTTTGAAACCCTGCCGTCGCACGAAGCCCTGTCCGGCAAACTCGCCGAATTCAAAGAACAAATCAGGAACACGGATGTCGTTCTGCTCTCCGATTACGGTAAGGGCGGTTTGCGTCACATCACGCAGATGATCGAAAGCGCAGCGGCGGCGGGGAAGCCGGTAGTCGTCGATCCCAAGGGAAGCGATTGGGAAAAATATCAAGGCGCGTTCATCATCACGCCCAACCGCAGCGAATTGCAGCAAGTCGTCGGCGCCTGGCGCGATGAAGACGATTTGGCGGCGAGGGTGACGCAGTTGCGACGGGAATTGAAAATGTCGGCGCTTTTGTTGACGCGCTCGGAAGAAGGGATGAGCCTTTTCACCGACGAGGGCGTCTGGCACATTCCGACGCATGCGCGTGAGGTTTACGATGTTTCCGGCGCCGGTGACACCGTGGTGGCGACGCTGGGCGTTTTTCTGGCGGCGGGTGCGTCGCTGAAAGAAGCCGTTTATTTCGCCAACGAGGCAGCGGGTATTGTTGTTGGCAAGTTTGGAACAGCGGTGGTGGTGCCGGAGGAGTTGGTGTAGAACGTTTGACTTTCGGGGAAAATCGGACTAATATGGACTTAGT
>JAITMH010000180.1 GCA_031277445.1 Burkholderiales bacterium | reverse complement strand
CAAACGTCCGTCAACACCGGCACATGAAGCGTCCCGCTTATGTAGGTTTTGGCGAGATGCCGCGACGACAAGACGGGAACCGCAAGCGTTTGAGAGGTGTCCGTTGTATTGTGATTCATAACATTTACTCGTAACGTAATGCTGCCGCCGGGTTTGTCCGCGCCGCTTTTCTGGCTGGATAAACCGTTGCCGTCAGCGCCAGAAAAAGCGCCGTCGCTGCCACGATGATAACGTCGCCGCCATGAAGATCGGAGGGTAAATCGCCGCTGCTAATGAAGTTATCGGTAATTCGGACACGAAACAACTGCTCGATGGCCGGAACGACAACATCGACGTTAAGCGCCAACGCAATACCTCCGGTGACACCGATCAGCGTACCGAACACACCAACCAGCATGCCCTGGAAAATAAAAATCTTGAGAATCGACGAAGGCGGCGCACCAAGCGTTCGCAGAATCGCAATATCGGGTTGTTTTTCCGTTACGACCATGACCTGCGCCGAAATGATGTTAAACGCCGCCACGAACACCACCAGCGTCAGAATGATAAACATCATTCGCTTTTCGATTTGCATGGCGTCGAACAAATTCGCATGGCTGTGCGTCCAGTCGCGCACTTCCAGCGAAGACGGCAACACGTCGGCGATTTCCTTTCCGATCATCGGAGCGCGCAACAAATCGTCAACCTTAAGCTGTATGCCGGAAACCCCACTCATTTGATACAAGCGCTTTGCATCTTCAATGTTAATGAACGCAAGACTGCTGTCGATATCGTATATCTCCGTACTGAAAAGGCCAACCACCTTGAGCGAACGCAATCGCGGCATGGCCCCCGCCGATGCCGCCAGTCCCTGCGGGATGATGACCACGATGTCGTCCCCCATCCCGACGCCCAACGCTCGCGCTTGTTCAAGCCCGAGTACGATTCCGAAACGCTCCGGCACCAAAGCGTCGAAATAACCCACGATCATGTGGCTGCCGATGTCGGCGACCGAACCCTCGCGCATCGGATCAACACCGCGCAGCATCGACCCGCGACTTGCGCCGTCGTACGACAGCATCGCCTGTCCCAACACATAGGGTGCCGTTCCGATCACATGCGGATTCTGTTTTGCCATTTCTTCGACGGACGCCCAATCGTCAAGTTCGGGGAAAGCGCGTATTTCGATGTGCGAGGCGGCCGAGAGCATCCGCGTTTGTATTTCCTTCTGAAATCCGTTCATCACCGACAAAACGACGATCAGCGCCGCCACACCAAGCGCGATGCCCGCCATCGAAAACATGGAAATCACCGACACAAAAGCCTCACGCGCCGCGCCTTTGCGCGAACGTGTGTAGCGCAACCCGATCAGAAATTCGTAGGGGATTCCCGACATGAACGCTACGCTTCCCAGTCGAGCACCCGACGGCTCGACACAAAAGGTTTGACCTCCTCGTCGCCAAGCGCCACATGCAGCGGATGTTTCTGGTAAGCGGCCAGCGCTGCCAAATCATCGAATTCGGCGTACAACGCGATATCGCCCGACGTCGGCTCAAGCGGCAAACCGTCGATCACTTCGAGATGTCGCAATCCCGGAATCTGCCCGACCAGCGCTTCCGCACGCGGCTTGAACGACGCCAGCCGCGCTGCTTTGTCTTCCGGTGTTTTCAGCGTCCAAACAACGAGATGTTTAATCATGGCATTTCCAAACAAAGTGGTTTTTGTATTGTCGCATGCTTCAGACTGCCTGTGGTTTTCTCGCCGTTCACCGTAATGACCATCACAATGTTCACTCGTAACGCAATGTCGCCGCCGGATTCACCCGCGCCGCTTTCCATGCCGGATAAACCGTCGCCGCCAAAGCAAGGAAAAGCGCCGTCGTCGCAACTTTTATCACGTCGCCGCTTTGCAGGTCGGAGGGTACGTCACTGATGGGGTACACTGATTTGTTGAGAAATTGAATATTGAACAGCCGTTCGATGGCCGGAACCACAACATCCACGTTGAGCGCCAGCGCAACACCACCGACAACGCCGATCAGCGTACCGATCACACCGACCAGCGCTCCCTGAAAAATGAAAATGCCGAGAACCGACGAAGGCGACGCGCCGAGTGTTCGCAAAATCGCAATGTCGGCCTGCTTCTCGGTGACAACCATGACCTGCGCCGAAATGATGTTGAACGCGGCAACAAATATAATCAACATCAGAATCAGAAACATCATCTGTTTTGTGATCTGCACGGCACGGAAAAGATTCGCATGACTGCGCGTCCAGTCGCGCACTTCCAGAGAAAACGGCAACTGTTTTGCAACTTCTCTGCCGATCATCGACGCCTGAAACAAATCGTCAACCTTGAGCCGCACGCCGGAAACGCCGGTCATCCGGTACAGACGTTGCGCGTCTTCAACGTTGATGAACGCGAGGCCGCTGTCGTATTCGTACATGCCGATATTGAAAACACCCACCATTTTGAACGAACGCAATCGCGGCATGGTTCCCGCCGGTGTCGCCAATCCCTGCGGGATAACCACCACCACATCATCGCCCATTTCAACGCCCAGCATTTGCGCTTGTTCAAACCCAAGCACGATGCCGAAGCTCCCCGGTGTCAAAGCGTTGAAGCTCCCCGCTTTCATGTGAGCGCCGATGTCAGCCACCAATTCTTCTCGCGCCGGATCAACGCCGCGCAACATTGATCCGCGGCTTACGCTGTCGTGCGACAGCATCGCCTGTCCCAACACATAGGGCGCCGCTCCGATCACACGCGGATTTTGTTCGGCGATTTTTTCGACAGACGCCCAGTCGCCAAGTTCGGGAAAAGCGCGGATTTCGACATGCGATGCCACCGAGAGAATCCGCGTGCGTATTTCCTTCTGGAACCCGTTCATCACCGACAGCACAACAATCAACGCCGCCACACCGAGCGCGATGCCCGCCATCGAAAACATGGAAATTACAGACACAAAAGCTTCACGCGACGCGCCTTTGCGCGAGCGCGTGTAACGCAGCCCAACCATAAATTCGTAAGGAATCCCCGCCATAAACGCGCTACACTTCCCCGTCAAGCGTCCGGCGGCTCGCCACAAGAGGTTGAGCCTCTCCGCCCCTCTCCCGCAAGCAGAAGAAGGTCGCGGCGCTTTGCGCGCTGTTCAGATGTCCTTGCGACATGTGTCCGGTTCCCTTGTGCGTCCCGTCATTTTCCAGATTGCCATCACAGGCTTGGTTGTGTATTGTCGCATGCTTCGGACGGTCTGTGCTTCTCCCTCAGTTAGCGATAAAATCTCTTTCCATGAACAACGCTCCCTCACCCGCCTGCTCCCCTCTCCTGAAGCGCCGCGCCGTTCCCGTCGCCGCGCAGCAAAACCTGATGGCCGCCGGTATCGACCCCGTACTCGCCCGAATTTTTGCCGCCCGTAGCGTCACGCACCCTGACGAACTCGACCTGACGCTGAAAAGATTACCGCCCGTCGATCAGATGAAGGGCGCAACGGAAGCGGCGGCACGGCTGGCGCAGGCGATTGATCGGCAGGAGCGTATCGTCGTCATCGCCGATTACGATGCCGACGGCGCCACCGCCTGCGCCATCGCTTTGCGCGGCTTGCAAGCAATGGGCGCGTGCGTCGATTTTCTGGTGCCCAACCGGTTCGAACACGGTTACGGTCTGACGCCGGATATTGTGGCGCTTGTCGCTGACCGTCAACCCCACGTCCTTCTCACCGTCGATAACGGCATCGCCAGTGCTGATGGCGTGCGGGCGGCGGCAGACATCGGCATCGACGTCATCATCACCGACCACCATTTGCCCGCCGCGCAATTGCCCGAACCGGCGATCATCGTCAACCCGAATCAACCGGGGTGTCCTTTTCCCTCCAAACATCTGGCCGGTGTCGGCGTGATGTTTTACGTGCTGATTGCGCTGCGCTCGCTGTTGCGCGAGCGTAGTACGCACGGCACACTTGGAGCGAATTCGATTCAAGCGCATGCTCCTTTCACCCTCTCCCCTCGCGGGAGAGGGTGCCCCGAAGGGGCGGGAGAGGGGGAAGAAAGCCTTCCCCTTCAAAGTGGAAAAAATCCCTCCCCTTCAGGGAGATGGGTTAATAAGGATGAGGTTTCAGCCCCCTCTCCCCCTGCCCCTCTCTCACAAGGGGAGAGGGGAGCGACTTGCGGCACGCGCAATACATTTTGCGACGACGCCTTGCCCAACCTCGGCGCCCTGCTCGATCTTGTCGCCCTGGGAACCGTCGCCGACGTCGTTCCCCTCGACAACGTGAACCGCATTCTCATTGATCAGGGATTGCGCCGCATCCGCTCGAGGCAAGCGTCGGTCGGTGTGCAGGCTTTGTTCGATGTTGCCCGTCGTTCGCAAACCGCCGCGCATGCGTTCGACCTCGGCTTTGCCATCGGCCCGCGACTCAATGCCGCCGGTCGTCTTGCCGACATGTCGCTCGGCATCCGCTGCCTGTTGGCAGATGATGCCGCCACCGCGCTGCCCATTGCCCAGGAACTCGATGCGCTGAATCGGGCGCGGCGCGAAGTCGAAGTCGGCATTCAGCAGGAAGCCATTGACGCGCTGCAACAAGACTCCGTTGACCCTGCCGATCTCAATCGCTACACCCTCTGCCTCGCCCGTCCCGACTGGCACCCGGGCGTGATCGGCCTCGTGGCATCACGCCTCAAAGACCGCTTTCACCGACCGGCCATCGTGTTCGGCAACGCCGGTGACAGCGCGGCAGTCGGCGAACTGCGTGGCTCCGGACGCTCCGTTCCGGGTCTGCACTTGCGCGACGCGCTCGACCTCATCACCAAACGCGCACCGCATCTTATCCGCAAATTCGGTGGACATGCGATGGCGGCAGGATTAACATTGCACGAAAGCGCGTTGCCTGAATTTATCGAACACTTTGAGCGTGTCGCCCGCGAATGGCTCACCCCGGCGCAGCTTGATCGTGTTGTCGAAACCGACGGCGAACTCGACGCTGGCGCCTGCACCTTCTCACTGGCGCAAGCCCTGCGCGATCACGTATGGGGTCAGAGTTTTCCGGCGCCAAGCTTCGACGGTGAATTCATTGTCGAACAACAAACCATCGTCG
>JAITMH010000111.1 GCA_031277445.1 Burkholderiales bacterium | reverse complement strand
CTGATCCCTGAATCTGCTACAATCGCCATCTTCGCGCCCGTAGCTCAGTTGGATAGAGTGTTGGTTTCCGAAGCCAAAGGTCACAGGTTCGACTCCTGTCGGGCGCGCCATCAGGGTGTTTTTGGTTTGGGTGTGCGGTAAGCAATCCCATCCCCGCCCTAACCCCCCCCGATCAAAATCATTTCGGGGGCAGGTTCTTGGAGGGGAGGGAGCAAGACGGCGCGAGGGGTTTCGGAGCGCTATTTTTCCAGGTGTTCGCGCTTGTTCGGCACGCCTTTCCAGTCGTCGGCATCGGGCGGCGGCGTTTTGCGTTCGATGATCGTGGGCCAGGCTTTGGAAAGTTCGGCGTTTAACGCGATGAAGTCCTGCTGGTCGGACGGCAGGTCGTCTTCGGCGTAAATGGCTTCCACGGGGCATTCGGAAACGCATAGGGTACAATCAATGCACTCATCGGGGTCGATCACTAGGAAGTTGGGGCCTTCGCGGAAGGCGTCCACGGGGCAGACATCGACGCAATCGGTGTATTTACAACGGATACAGTTTTCAGTAACAACGTAAGTCATGGCGGGGGCAATCTGCCTTTTGGCGGGTTGAAGATGTTCTATTCTAACAAATCGGCGGTGAAATGCCCGTTTTGCCGAGCGGGTCTTGTCGGGCGGTGGGCGGTTCGCTGCAACGCACGCTGGGCAGCGGTATCGGGAAGGCGTAGCGTTCTCTATCTATCTGATTAAGCAAGGAGTTATCAATGAAGGAAGTTACAGACAACAGTTTCGAGCAGGATGTGCTGAACGCGCCGCGTCCGGTGCTGGTCGATTTCTGGGCGCAGTGGTGCGGCCCGTGCAAGATGCTGGCGCCGACGCTGGAGAGTCTGGCCGAGGAGTACGCCGACCGGCTGGACATCGTTAAGGTCGATGTTGACGCCAACCCGGAGTCGGCGCAGCGTTGTGGTATTCGCGCCATGCCGACGCTCATCCTGTTTCAGGACGGAGAGGTCAAGGGGCAGAAGCAGGGGGCGTTGGGACGCGGACAGCTCAAAGCGTTTCTTGACAGCCTTCTTTAAGACTGTTAACGTTGCGGCCTGTCGGCGGTGCGATGGGAATGCGGAAGTACCGAAAGGGAACGCGCTGAAGGGAAAAATACCGTGTCGCCGGAAACCCAGAGTTGGTTCTTTTTTATCCCCTGATTATTTTTCGCTGCGGGCTGACCGCTGATTTTGCCGCTTGATTTTTGTATTCAATATGCGGCGTTCTTACGACATTTATCGTCATTATGCGTCTTTCTGATCTTAAAAACAAACACGTTACCGAACTGGTCGAAATGGCCAACACCATGGGCATCGAAGGCGCCAACCGCCTTCGCAAGCACGATCTCATCTTTACGTTGCTGAAAACGCACGCCAAGCGAGGCGAAAGCATTTACGGCGACGGTGTGCTCGAAGTGTTGCCCGACGGCTTCGGTTTTCTGCGTTCGCCCGAAACCTCGTACCTCGCCGGTACCGACGATTTGTACATTTCGCCGTCGCAGATTCGCCGCTTCAACTTGCACACCGGCGATACCATTGAAGGCGAGATTCGCACGCCGAAAGACGGCGAACGTTATTTCGCGCTGGTCAAAGTTGACAAGATCAACAACGAGCCGCCGGAAAACGCCAAAACAAAAATCCTTTTCGAGAACCTGACGCCGTTGTTTCCGGATGAGCCGCTGGTGCTGGAGCGCGACATCAAGGCCGAGGAGAACATCACCGGGCGCATCATCGACATCGTTGCGCCGATTGGAAAAGGACAGCGCGGACTGCTCGTTGCGTCGCCGAAATCCGGTAAGACCGTGATGCTGCAACACATCGCGCATTCGATAGCGGCGAATTATCCTGAAGTTGTGCTGATCGTGTTGCTGATCGACGAGCGACCGGAAGAAGTGACCGACATGACGCGCACCGTGCGTGGCGAAGTGGTGGCGTCAACCTTCGACGAACCGGCCACGCGCCACGTGCAGGTTGCCGAAATGGTGATTGAAAAAGCCAAGCGCCTGGTCGAACACAAAAAAGATGTGGTGATCCTGCTTGATTCGATCACACGTCTGGCGCGTGCGTACAACACCGTTGTGCCGACATCGGGGAAAGTGCTGACCGGCGGCGTTGATGCGCATGCGTTGCACCGCCCCAAACGCTTCTTCGGCGCGGCGCGGAATGTTGAAGAAGGCGGGTCGCTCACCATTATCGCTACCGCGCTGATCGACACGGGCAGCCGAATGGACGATGTGATCTACGAAGAATTCAAAGGCACCGGCAACATGGAAATCCATCTTGATCGCCGGATGGCCGAAAAACGCATTTACCCGACGATTAACGTCAATCGTTCCGGCACACGCCGTGAAGAACTGCTGTTAAGTCCGGACGTGTTGCAGAAAACCTGGATTCTGCGCAAAGTGCTTTATCCGATGGACGATCTGGACGCGATGGAATTCCTGCTCGACAAAGTACGCGCCAGCAAAAACAACGCCGATTTCTTCGACTCGATGCGGCGCGGCGGGTGACAGGGGTCAGAGGTTAGAACGGAGCGCGGGCGTCCCGCCCGCAACCCCATCTCACGCGGAGGCGCGGAGCCGCGGAGAAGGAAAGACCCCTTCCCCCGCTTGCGGGGGAAGGCTGGGATGGGGGCAAGGATCAGAAAGACATCATTCACGCGAAGGTGCGGAGAAAACTCCCCTCTCCCGCTGCGGGAGAGGTAGGGGCTTCACGCAGAGCGGCATGTTTTGGCTTTTTCGTCGCTATTGGCCACTGGCCTGACGACGCTCTTCGCGCTCCCGTTTACTGCGACGTAACGCTTCCCTCCTTCAAACAAAACCCCCATCCGTTGCAATGTCCGATGAATGGCTTGAATGGAACACGAAAAATTCAATCGCTTCCTCATGCCATACAAGGTAATATTCGGCTCTTGCTTGATCAACAAGAGCAATTGATCTTGCTCTTTCAAACTTAGACTCGGTTTGCGTCCCACACGCTCATACAGCGGTCGCACATGCCCCAATCGTTTCTTTTGAGTGATCAGCTTCTTCACGAGCGATTCTGAGACATCAAAGCGACGCGCAACTTCCCACGTTGCATGCAG
>JAITMH010000097.1 GCA_031277445.1 Burkholderiales bacterium | reverse complement strand
GTGGCGGTGTTATTGTTCAGTGAAAAACATAGTTGCCGCAAAGAACGCAAAGAGTATCTCACGCGAAGGCGCGATCAGGAATCAGAGGTCAGGAATCAGAGGTCAGGAATCAGAGGTCAGGAATCAGAGATCAGAGAAACCCATCCCCACCCAAACCCTCCCCCCCGATCAAAATCACTTCGGGGGCAGGCTCTTGAAGGGGAGGGCTTCACACTGCCACCGGCGCCTTGATCGGCGGGTGGCTTTGGTAATTGACAATCTCGAAGTCGTCGAACACGTAATCAAACAACGTGGGCGGTCGGCGCTTGATCTTGAGCGTCGGCAGCGGGAGCGGGGAACGCGCCAACTGCTCATCGGCCTGCGCGAAATGGTTGCGGTACAAATGACAATCGCCGCCGGTCCAGATAAATTCGCCGACATCCAGATCGGTTTGTTGCGCCACCATGTGGGTGAGCAACGCATAAGAAGCGATGTTGAAAGGCACACCCAGAAACAGATCGGCGCTGCGCTGGTAAAGCTGACAGGACAGCTTTCCCGCCGCAACGTAAAACTGGAAAAACGCATGGCACGGCGGCAGACGCATGGCGTCGATTTCGCCAACGTTCCAGGCCGACACGATCAGCCGCCGCGAATCGGGATTTTGGCGAAGGGTGTCGATCAGTTGCGTCATCTGGTCGATGCGTCTGCCGTCGGCGGCCTGCCAGTCGCGCCACTGTGCGCCATAGACGGGGCCAAGTTCGCCGTTGTCGTCAGCCCATTCATCCCAGATGGTGACGCCGTGTTGCTGCAACCAGCGCACGTTGTGTTCGCCGCGCAGAAACCAAAGCAGTTCATAGATAATGGATTTTAAATGAACTTTCTTTGTGGTCACCAACGGAAAACCGGCCGACAAGTCGAACCGCATTTGCTGGCCGAACAGCGACACCGTACCGGTGCCGGTGCGGTCGTCTTTGGGGGTGCCGGTTTCGCGCACACGGCGCAACACATCGAGATATGCTTTCATGAAAACTCCCGTGAGGCGTTATTGTATAGCGAGTGGACACAACAGAAAAAAATTTAACCGCAAAGAACGCAAAGAAAAAGGGCGACCGCAATAGCGTCAGACGTTATGACGTTGCGCTCAAAATGCGCCTTTCTGACTCCTGACCTCTGGTTCCTGATTCCTGAGAGCTTGACGCATCGGCGACAAGCTTTCATTATGCGAAACATTACGTTTTTTTGATCCATTGTGAGTACACCGCCGCCCCATCAATTCCGGTTACTGCGTGAGCGCCGGTTTGCGCCCTTTTTCTGCACCCAGTTTCTGGGCGCTGGAAATGATAACGTTTTCAGAAACGCGATGGCGCTGTTCATTGTTTACCATATCGGCAGCGTCGGCGGATTGTCGGGGCTGATGCTGGTCAATCTGGCGGCGGGGCTGTTTATTTTGCCGTTCCTGCTGTTTTCCGCAACCGCCGGACAGATCGCCGACAAATTTGAAAAATCGCGGCTGATTCGTCTTTTGAAGCTGCTGGAAATCGCCATCATGGTGATCGGTGCTGTCGGCTTCTGGTTGGGCAACGTGACGGTTCTGTTTGCCGTGTTGTTTCTGATGGGGCTGCAATCGACGCTGTTCGGTCCGGTAAAATATGCGATTTTGCCGCAACATTTACGTGAAGAAGAACTGGTCGGCGGCAATGGGCTGGTCGAAAGCGCGACTTTCGTGGCGATTCTTCTGGGAACGATTGTCGGCGGCCTGTTGATCGCCATCGAAACACACGGGGCAAAAGCTTCCGGCGTTGCCTGCATACTGATTGCGGTTGCCGGCTATCTGGCGAGCCGCAGCATTCCGCTAACACCGGCGGCAGCGCCGGAGCTTCGCATCAACTGGAACCCGTTCACCGAAACCTGGCGCAACATTCATGCTGCGCGAAAAACGCGCGTTGTCTGGTTGAGCATGCTGGGCATTTCATGGTTCTGGTTTTACGGCGCGATTTTTCTTTCGCAGTTTCCCAACTTCACGAAAGACATACTCGGCGGCAATGAACATGTTGCGACGTTGTTATTGGCGTTTTTTTCAATCGGGCTGGGCATCGGCGCACTGATGTGCGAAAGACTGTCCAAAGGCCGGATTGAACCGGCGCTGGTCTTTATCGGGGCTGCGGGGCTGGCGCTTTTTGCGTTCGATGTCGGCTTGGCTTCGCGTTCGTTGCACGCGGAAGCACAGAACGGGATCGCTGCTTATTTTGCAAACCCCGCGCACTGGCGCGTCACGTTCGACTTGATCATGATGGGTGTTTGCGGCGGGTTATACACGGTTCCGCTTTATGCGTTGATTCAAATCCGCGCCGATCCTGAACGACGCTCACGCATCATCGCGGCGAACAACATTCTGAACGCGCTCCTGATGGTGTTGGCGTCGTTGACCGCCGTTAGCCTGTTCGCGCTGGACGTGACGATTCCGCAGCTTTTCATGGTGACGGCAGCGCTGACCCTGCTCGTGGCGATTGCCGCATTTTGTGCTGCGCCGCAACATGTTTTGCGTTGTGTCGGCTGGTTGTTGACCCATACCGTTTATCGCGTTCGCACCAAAGGGCTGGAGAACATCCCGGAAACCGGCGCGTGTATTCTGGCCTGCAACCATGTTTGTCTCGTTGATCCGGTGGTTCTCATCGGAACCGTGCGCCGCCCGATCCGTTTTTTCATCGACCACAAGGTTTACAATACGCCCGTGTTTTATTGGCTGTTTAAAATAAACCGAACGATCCCCCTCGCGCCAAGCAAAGAAGACGAAGCGCTCAAGGAGCAAGCGTTCGTGCTTGCCGCGCAGGCACTTCGTAATGGTGAACTTATTTGCATCTTTCCGGAAGGCAGACTGACGCCGAACGGCGAAATCGGCAAATTCTCCCCCGGCATTTCCCGTCTGGTACGGGAAACACCTGTTCCTGTCGTGCCGATGGCGTTGCATGGGCTGTGGGGCAGTTTTTTCTCACGCGCACACAAAGGTCGCGCCATGCGCAAACTGCGCGGAATTTTTTCAAAAATCACTGTGCAAGCTGGACCGGCCATCGCGCCGGAGGATTTGAAATTGGGGGATTTGCGCGAGAAAGTGGTTGCGCTTCATTACAGCGAGCATCGGTAGCAGGGATCAGAGGTCAGGGATCAGAGGTCAGATTTCGTAGGGGCAGGTTTCAAACCTGCCCTGCTCGCCTCACGCGAAGGCGCGGAGAAAAAACTTTAACCACGAAAAACACGAAAGTCACGAAAAAGATTTAACCGCAAAGAACGCAAGGAAAAGTCGGCGTGGCGATTTTGGCGTAGGGTGGATAAGCGAAGCGCAATCCACCGACAACAAACCCCCGCCCGCCTTCGGCGGGCACCCCCTTTGGAAAGGGGGCTTTCCTTCTCCGCGTTCTCCGCGCCTCCGCGTGAGGCGGTTTTTCTGGATTGCTTCGTCGCTTTCGCTCCTCGCAATGACGCCGATTTTTTCTTTGCGCTCTTTGTGTTCTTTGCGGTTAAATTTTTATGGATTCTGCGACTTCGCGCAGAATGACAGCTCTTTTTTTCGTGCCTTTCGTGTTTTTCGTGGTTAACGCTTTTCTTCTTCCTTCGCGCCTTCGCGTGAAACAAAAAGGGCAGGTTTGAAACCCGCTCCTACACAGCGACACCTCTGCGTGAGGCGGTTTTCTGATCCCTGACCCTACACGCAACCCAACAACGCCGCGCCCCACAGCGCGGCAAGCAGTATCAGCATCATCATTTGTGCGGCGCTGCCGCAATCTTTGGCTTTTTTCGAAAGCGGATGGCGTTCTTCGCTGATGCGATCAATCGCCGCTTCAACGGCAGAGTTCAACAACTCAACAACCAGCGTCAAACCATGAGCGCCGATTAACAACACGCTCGCCGTAGCGCTCAGAGGCAGAAAACAGGCAAGAGGAATACCGATGATGGCCAATAACACGACTTGCCGAAATCCCGCTTCATCGCGCCAGGCGGCGGCAAGCCCGTGCAGGGAGTAGAAAAAAGCGTCGATGATGCGTTTCATGAGCGTTGTCCTGCGTTTATACGATCACGATATCGTATTGTTCCTGCGTGTAAAGCGTTTCCACTTGCAACGAAATGGTTTTGCCGATCAAATCGGCAAGCCACACCAGACTTTGCGATTCTTCATCGAGAAAACAATCAATCACGGCTTGCGACGCCAGGATTCGAAATTCGCGTGCGCTGTACTGCCGCGCCTCGCGCTGAATCTCGCGGAGAATTTCGTGGCACACGGTTTGCGCGGTTTTCATCTGGCCGCGCCCCAGACAGGTCGGGCACGGTTCGCACAGCATTTGCGCCAACGATTCGCGGGTTCGTTTGCGCGTCATTTCAATCAGCCCCAGGCGGGTGAAACCGTTGACGCTTAATCGCGTTCGGTCTTTTTCCAGCGCCCGGTTCAGTTCTTCAAGCACGGTTTCCTGATGCTCGGAGCGTTCCATATCAATAAAATCAATGATGATGATACCGCCCAGATTGCGCAGTCGCAGTTGTCGGGCGATGGCATGCGCCGCTTCGAGATTGGTTTTAAAAACGGTGTCTTCAAAATTACGGCCATCGACAAAAGCGCCGGTGTTGACATCAATGCTGGTCAACGCTTCGGTTTGATCGAAAATCAAATAGCCGCCGGACTTCAGATCGACGCGGCGTGAAAGTGCTTTGTTCAATTCTTCTTCAACGCCATAGCGATCAAACAGAGCGCGTTCGCCGACGTACAACAACAATTTTTCGGTCATCCCGTTGGTGTACTTCTGCGAGAAAGCCTGCATCGCGGCCAATGCCGATTTGTCATCGACGTAAATCGCCGCCGTGTCTTCGGAAGCGATGTCGCGCAGCATCCGCTGCGGCAGCAACAAATCCTGGTACAGCAACGACGGCGTGGGAAGTTCACTGGAACGCTGCGACACATCCCGCCACAAGCGTGTCAGGTATTCGATGTCGGTTTTCAGTTCGTGCTCGGTGGCGGTTTCCGCCATCGTGCGAATGATGAAACCGCCCTGCGGTTCTTCCGGCAGCAACGCCTGCAACCGTTCACGTAATGTTTCGCGGTCGCCTTCATCTTCGATTCGTTGCGAAATACCGATGTGCGCATCTTGCGGCAGATACACCAGAAGGCGTCCGGCAAGACTGATTTGTGTGGACAATCGCGCACCCTTGGCGCCAATCGGGTCTTTGATCACTTGCACCATCAGCGACTGGCCTTCATGCAGCAACCGCTCAATCGGTCGGGCGTCGTCCTCGTATTTGACCCGATTCTCGTAGATATCTGCAACATGCAAGAAAGCGGCGCGTTCCAGACCGATATCAACGAAGGCGCTTTGCATTCCCGGCAGCACGCGCACCACCTTGCCGAGATAAATGTTGCCGACGAATCCGTGCGTGTGCGTTCGTTCGACGTGCAGTTCCTCGACGATGCCTTGTTCGAGCACGGCAACGCGCGCTTCTTGCGGTGTGACGTTAACCAGTATTTCGCGGGACATCGGGTTTGCGTTTAATTTAAGAGACAACAGGATACGGGCGGAAGCGCAAAGATTCAAGCCTGAAAACTCAGGCGCTCCCTCAGTTGCTCTAATAACTGCGCCGTTTCAAACAAGGGCAGCCCGACAACGCCCGAATAGCTGCCGTCGAGATGCGTCACGAACGCGCCGGCGCGCCCCTGAATCGCGTAAGCGCCCGCTTTTCCGAACGGTTCGCTGCTGTCGAGATAGCGCTCGACATCCTCATCGCACAGTGTTTTAAACGTCACCCGCGATACCACGACACGATCCATGACCTCCGCTACGCGCCCTTTCCGGGCGGGCGGGCATAACGCCACCGCGCTGATGACCTCGTGCGTTTTTCCGGAAAGTGTGCGCAACATGGCGGCGGCGTCCTGTTGGTTCTGCGGTTTGCCGAAAATGCGGTTTTCCAGAACCACTTCCGTGTCCGCTCCCAGCACGGCATGCACGGGCAACTGCCGTTGACGCAAGCACCGCATGCCGATGATCGCCTTGGCACGCGCCATTCGCCGAACATAAGCGGTCGGCGCTTCGTTTGACAGGGGAACCTCCGCGATGGCGGCCTCGTCGAGCGTGAGCACCTCGAATGGTACGCCGATCTGCGCCAGCAACGCCTGTCGGCGCGGGCTTTGGGACGCGAGATACACCAGGGGATTGCGGGGAGAAAGTTCGGGCATGGGTGTCAGGTATCAGGGATCAGGCATCAGGGATCAGAGGTCAGGCGCAACTTCCCTCGCCGCCTTGCCCGAAACATGCCATCGGCCTTTCCGTTAAGTAAACAGCAAAACAGCGCACAGAGGATTTCTGCCGCATTTTACGGCATTCCGAAAGGGGGCTCCAGTTTTCCGCTCAGGCGCATCTGCCATTGGACAAGGCTTTGGTTTGTTAAGAAAACGCAGGGCATGCTATAATAAAAAGTTCGTGGCCAAGTAGCTCAGTTGGTAGAGCAGAGGACTGAAAATCCTTGTGTCGGTGGTTCAATTCCGCCCTTGGCCACCATTTTATTTACAAGCGATGCTCAACAAAAGCAAAAATAAAACGCCTCGCTGTCCCCGCTGATACAGTCACCCGTCCCCGAAGAAGCTCCGTTTTACAGGAGTCCCTTCGTTTCGAGTACAAAGTTATTTTCTGTGTAACTTTTTGCATTTGCAATTAAATGGGCTTAAATGATACTAAAAGGTTAAATTTGTTGTCTTTTTTTACAGACAAAAAAGGGGGGCAAGCGCCTCAAACCTTGACGGTTACGAATTCCATTTGTGATAATGTGTACCAAAGCCCATGTTATGAGGCTAATTATAAAGAAGTACGGGGGCGTTTCAGATGTTTTTCTTTGGTTTTGCTTTGCTGGGGGCAAGGGCGACACGTTTTTAATAGGGAGCGGGTGCGTGTCTTGGAAGATATGCGTTATTCGTTCCGTAAATTCATGAAAGTCGTCCTATAATGCTGTCTTAAGCCGGTGGCGCAAGCTGCGCGGGGGAAGGCAGAAGCCGCAGAAGCAAAGCCGAAATGTAATCGCACATCGTTAAGTTGCAACACCATAGCGTCGTTCTGGTTTTGCGTGTGGCTGCGTTGTTATGTTTTTTCGCAGCCAGAGAATTGGTTTTCGCCGCAGGAGGCAAAAATGCAAGCGTTATTTTTCGTGCGTTCGTTCTCAATCCTCGCTCGTGCTCGCAAAGTTTCTCGCGGGCTGATGCTTGGGTTTTCCTTCGTTCTGGCAGGCTTGGTGGCCTCGCCTGTATATGCTACCTGCTCGGGGCAGGGCACGACAAGTGTGAGCTGTACCGGGTCGAACAGCACGCCCTTCACCACGCTCTCGGGCGGTGGTGATGTAACCAATACTTTGAACAATTGGCTCTCAACCGGTTATTTCAGCACCACCGCAACCAATGGCGCTAACACGGTGAACGTACTCGGATCAACGAGCATCACCACCATCATTTCCGACGCCCCGGGCCTCCTTGCTGTCAGCAGCAACCACGACGCAACGGTGATCATATCCGACTCGAGCGGCATCACGACATCTGGTAGCGGCTCTCCTGCCATACAAAGCAACGGCAACATCGTCACCATCAACAACGGCGGCGCCCTTATTACGAACGGCGGTGGCTCCTCCCCTGGTATCTACGTGCCAAACACTGCAAACATAGTGAATGTCACCAACACCGGCACGGTCACCGCCGCGAATTACCACGGCATTCTTATCCGGGCTAACCGTGGCGGCCAGATCACCGTTACCAATAGTGGGGTGGTCACGCCCGGCGGGGGGGCCTACGCTGGCGTGTTTGTAGCAGACGTTGCCAGCAGTCCGGTGAGTGTTACCAATCAGGCGGGCGGTGTCATTAACGCCACGGGTGCTGGCGCTACCAATAGTTCCCACGGCATTTACGTCGGACCATCCACAGGCTCGTTTAGCGGCTCGGTTGATATTATCAACGCCGGCAGCGTTACAGCGTTTGGCCGTGGCCTTTACGGAAACACCACCATCGGCTCGGTCAGTATCGAGAACTCCGGAACGGTCAGGGCTCGCGGCACGGCTGCCGTGTCAGCCGCGGCAACCGGCAACAGCCCGAGTATGACCATCACAAACCAGGTAGGAGGCGACATTCTCGGGGTGGTCGGTATCGGGGCTGTGGGGAGTGCCAACTTCGTGCAAGCGAAAATCGACAATTACGGCACCGTCGGCGCTTCGAGCGATAAAGCGATAGATGGAGTCGGGCATATGGCGACGGGTACGCTGGTCATCGACAACTTCGACTCAGGCACGCTCACCGGCTTCATGACGCTGGGTCCAAGCGCGAACACGCTGAACAACGCCGGTCTGTGGAACCTGCGCAACTTTTCCGATACAGCATTTGCAAGCGGCGATATGAGCGTGGAGACGCGCACCGCGCTCGCCGTAGCAGTGAGCAATTTCGGCACAAACGCAAACAACAGCATCGACAACACCGGCACCATCAATTTGCTGGGGACTGGCAGCGTATCAGGCATCGCGCCAAATCCGGCGGGCGAATATCTGCCGCTGGGTAACAACAACAACGCCATGACACTCAATGGTCCGATACAAGGGCAGATTCTCGGCGTGAAGACTTTCACTCACTCCGGCCTTATCGACCTCACTATCAATAATGATGTGCCCGGAGACGTGCTGGTGATCTCCGGCGGAAATACTCCGGGCGCCAACGGTGGCGGCGTATTCGTCAGCGATGGCGGCGCGCTGAAGATCAATACGGTACTCAACGATGGCGGCGCCAACGCGATGTCCGACGTGCTGGTGGTGGACTCGCTGGATGTGGGCGCGGGCGGCTCCACCACGCTTGACATTTCTTATACCGGAACCGGCGCGGTGACGACAGGCGATGGCATTCTCGTCGTCGAAGTAAAAGACGGGGTGCCGGTATCCGGTGCTTTTCATGCCGATCCGATAACGATTAACGGCTTCACCTATGAACTGTTTTTGGGTGGCGTCAATGGCAGCAATCCGGGGAACTGGTATCTGCGGACGCCCACCTCGAAGGTCACCGTCGTCAACATCGTGACCGGCGATATATCCGGCTCGGGCTATGACAACACCCAGACCTTTACCCTGGTCCTGAATTGCAGCGGCTACGGTAACTGGGCGGCCCATTGGACCTCGACGCGCATTGAAGGAGCGACAGAAATCTTCGACGTGCCGACCGGCGCAACGTGTCAGTTGCTACAAGACCCGGCGCCGACCAGTTTGCCGACGCTGAGCACTACGTATAAATGGTATAGCCACATCAGTACGCCGTCAGGCGCGTTTGTTGTCTATGGTGACATGGATGCGGAGATGGCTCACGACATTGAGACGGCGGATACTGAAATGCTGACTGTGACCAAGACCGTGGTCGGCGATCTTAACGGCTACATCCCCGGCGGCAAGTTCGAAATCACCGTCGACTGTAACGGTAACGTGACCACGCTGAGTCTGGCCCACGGCGAATCAGATACTGCGATGACACATGATCGCGAAATCTGTGATATCACCGAGGCCGAGCCTGTGGTCGGTGTGACTATCTTGGACGGTTACTTCAACGAAGCGACCATCAGCCCGTCGCACTTCCTTGTCGCTGCCGATATGACCGTGGAGGTGACCAACCGGATCGTCTTTGGAGATATTGAAACGGCGCTCCTGACCGTCACCAAAACCGTGAAAGGGGATTTGACGGGTTACGATCCGCTGGCCGTGTTTGAGATTGACATTAGCTGTGGCAACCAGCCCACGGCAATTCTGAAATTGCAGGCGGGACAGAGCGGCACCGTTCAGGCTGAAATCGGATCGACGTGTACGGTCACCGAGCCGGACTCTCCGGGTGCGCAACCGGGCTACAAGTACGCAACGAGCTTCACACCGCGCGAGTTTGTTGTCACGGGTGATGCTGCCATCGAAGTCGAGAACGCCGTCGTTGCTGATACTGCGACGATGCACACCCTGACCGTCACCAACAAGGTGGAAGGAGAGAAAGACCTGTCCGGCTACGACCTGACCGACAAGACCTTTACGGTCACCTTGAGTTGCGACACAGGCCAGACCTGGACTTCGGTGATGGCCGAAGGCGACATCTCGGCCTACGAAGTTCCGGACGGTGCGACCTGTAGCCTCGTCACCGACGAGAGCCAGTTACCGATGCTGATTAATAACTACGACTGGTACAGCCATACCGATGACTTGGTCAACCCGGTGGTGGGTAGCCAGGACGTCACCGTGACTCATGATATTCAGGTGGCCGGAGCGAAAGCGATTATCGTGCGCAAGGCCGTGATCGACGTGAGCGGCAACGGTTACGTAGCGAACGGCACGTTCGACATCACTGTTGACTGCGGTACAGACGGAAGCGAAACCTTTCCTTTGACGAACGGTCAGACCGACACCATGATCGTGCCGATGGGCAGCCAATGCACCGTCACCGAAGCGGTACCTGCGGGCACCATCAACGCCGACCACACCAACAGTGCGACCATCAACCCGTCGCGCTTCACCGTTGGCGACGACATGGAAGTCATCGTCACCAACCG
>JAITMH010000026.1 GCA_031277445.1 Burkholderiales bacterium | reverse complement strand
GTGCGGTGTGAGCAGATAGGCGTATGCCTGATGGTGTGAACGACCGACGCGACCACGCAGTTGGTGCAACTGCGCCAATCCGAAGCGGTCAGCGCGCTCAATCAGAATGGTGTTGGCGTTCGGGATATCGATACCGGTTTCGATGATCGTTGAACAGACGAGAACATTAGCGCGTTGTTGATAGAAGTCGCGCATGGCCTGTTCCAGTTCACGCTCCGGCATTTGACCGTGTGCAACAACAACACGTGCTTCCGGAACCATTTCGGAAATTCGTGACGCTTTGCTGGCAAGTGTGCGAACTTCATTGTGCAGAAAATACACTTGACCGCCGCGTTTCAATTCGCGCACGATGGCTTCGCGGATAATCCCTGCTGAGTAAGGAGAAACGAACGTCTTAATCGCCAGCCGTTTTTGCGGCGCCGTCGCGATCACCGAAAAATCACGCAGCCCTTCGAGCGACATCGCCAGCGTTCGCGGAATCGGCGTAGCCGTCAGCGTCAGCACGTCGACCTCGGCGCGTAATTTTTTGAGTTGTTCTTTCTGGCGCACGCCGAAACGGTGTTCTTCGTCGATGATGACAAGCCCCAGATTTTTGAAGTGAATATCGGGTTGAATCAGTTTGTGGGTGCCGATCACCAGATCAATGCTGCCGCTGGAAAGAGCATCAAGGGTTGCTTTAATTTCCTTCGTCGAACGAAAACGCGACAACTCGGCGATTCGTACCGGCCATTCGGCGAAACGGTCGGAGAAAACCTGAAAATGTTGTTCGGCAAGAAGTGTCGTCGGCACCAGCAGCGCCACCTGTTTGCCGTCGGCGATGGCAACAAACGCGGCGCGCAACGCCACTTCGGTTTTCCCGAAACCGACATCGCCGCACACGAGGCGATCCATCGGTTTTCCGGAAGCGAGATCGGTGATGACCGCATCAATGGTCGCTTGCTGGTCGGCGGTTTCCTCAAAGGCGAAACCGTCGGCGAAGCGTGCGTAATCGTGTTCATCGAACGCGAAGCGGTGTCCCTGACGTGCGGCGCGTTGTGCGTACAAGTTGAGCAGATCGGCGGCGGTGTCGAAGGCTTTTTTGGCGGCGCGTCGTCGCGCTTTTTCCCACTGGCCGCTGCCCAATTCGTTCAAGGTCGCCGCTTCCGGCGCGACGCCGCTGTAACGCGAAATCAGAAAGAGATCGGAGACCGGAACGTACAGCGTTGCGTCGTTGGCGTATTGCAAATGCAAAAATTCGGCGGAGCCTTCGTCGAGAACAAGTGTGACGAGGCCGAGGTAACGACCAACGCCATGTTGCTCGTGAACAACCAGATCGCCGAGCCGCATTTCGGCGAGATTGCGGATCAGCGCATCGACATCGGACGCGAATCGTGCGCGTTCGCGCCGGCGCCGCGCAACAGCGCGGTTTGCCGAATCGCGGTACAAATCGTATTCGGTAAAAAGCGTCAGGTTTTGTTCGCGCCAGAAGAAACCGGCGGAAAGCGGGCCCACGGCGAACGCTTGTCGAGGCGAGGCGGGATCGGCCAACCAGGCATCAATGTCGTCAATATTGGCAAGCGCAATACCACCGTCGCGCAACATGTGTTGCATCGTCTCGCGCCGTCCGACACTTTCGGCGACCAGCAGCACACGCGAAGCCCCCTTTTCAAAGGGGGTGTCCGTCGAAGACGGACGGGGGTTTGTTTCAGCGTTCGTCGTATTCAGCCACTGCCGCAACGTTGCAAAAGGGTCTTTGGCGCGGCGGTCAATCGTGACTGGTGGCAGCGGTTGAAAGGGCGCGTCGCAGGTTACTCCCCTCTCCCCTCGCGGAAGAGGGGAGGGGGGAGAGAGGGTGTGGGATGGAAGGGAAGGACTTTCATCGCCCCCCTCTCCCTCCTCTTCGGGGCACCCTCTCCCCTCGCGGGAGAGGGTGAGAAGTGGTTGCGCTTGAAGCGGTATTGCGCCGATAGGCAAAACAACGCGAGGCAAGGTTTTGATGGCGCCGAATAGAACATCGGCGGAGGCGAACAGCGTTTCCGGAGGTAACAGTGGCCGCTGCGGATCACCGCGCAGAAGTCGGTGGCGTTGTTGCGTATCGGCCCAGAACGTTTCGCAGGCTTTCATGGCGTCACCGTGCAAAGCCAACACGGTGTTCTTCGGAAGATAATCGGTGAACAACGCCGTCTGTTCAAAAAACAACGGCAGGTAATATTCGAGTCCGCCCGGCATCAAACCGTTTGAAACGTCTTTGTAAAGCAACGAGCGCGACGGATCGCCTTCGAAGGATTCACGAAACGCCTGCCGAAATCGTTTGCGCGCCGCTTCGTCAAACGGAAACTCGCGGGCAGGCAGCATCCGGATTTCGTTGACGGCATCAAGCGAGCGCTGATTGTCAATATCGAAGGTTTTGATGCTTTCCAGCTCGTCGCCAAACAAATCGAGACGGTACGGTTGCGGCGCACCCATCGGGAACAAATCAATCAGGCTGCCGCGAACGGCAAATTCGCCGGGCGCGACGACTTGTGTGACGGCGCTGTAACCGGCGAGAACCAGTTGTGCGCGTAAAGCGTCGGTATTGATGCGGTCGCCTGTTTTCAGAAGAAACGTGTGCGCCGCCAGATGCGACGAGGGCGGCAAACGCTGTAACGCTGTCGCTGCCGCGGTCAGCACGATATCGACATCGCCGCGCAGCATTCGGTAAAGCGTTGCCATGCGCTCCGAAATCAAATCCTGATGCGGCGAAAAAGGATCGTAGGGCAAGGTCTCACCGTCCGGGAATACGACAATGCGAGCGGCGATGCGTGTTTGCGGATGCTTTGTTTGCGTCAACCACCAGCGCATTTCTTCTTCGAGACGCTGAACGTTGGCGGCGTCTTCGCAAATCACCAGAAGCGTGGATTTTTGCTGGTGGCACGCGGTCGCCGTTTGCGCAAGCGCGAGCGCATCACCGGAACCGGCCATCGTCGGCAACGTGATTTTTTGTCCGGCGGCGGGCAGTTTTGTTAGCGCGTGAGAGAGCAAGAAAGTCATTCGGTTTTGGTGAAAAGAATTATTTTACCGCAAAGCTTTTTTAACCACGAAAAACACGAAAGTCACGAAAAATTAACCGCAAAGAACGCAGAGAGCGCAAAGAAA
>JAITMH010000209.1 GCA_031277445.1 Burkholderiales bacterium | reverse complement strand
ATCCTATGCGCTTCGCTACGCGCAGGATGACGTGCTTTGTTCTTGTTTCCGGTTACTCGTTCTCAAGAAAGCTGCGCAATTTTTCGGAGCGCGACGGATGGCGCAGTTTGCGCAGGGCTTTTGCTTCAATCTGCCGGATGCGTTCGCGTGTCACGTCGAATTGTTTGCCGACTTCTTCGAGGGTGTGATCGGTGTTCATTTCGATGCCGAAACGCATGCGCAGCACTTTGGCTTCGCGTGGCGTTAACGAGTCGAGTATTTCTTTGCACACGTCGCGCAGGCTGGCGTTGACCGCTGCGTCGGACGGCGCGATGACCAGCGAGTCTTCAATAAAATCGCCGAGATGGGAATCGTCGTCATCGCCGATTGGCGTTTCCATTGAGATCGGCTCTTTCGAGATTTTCAGGATTTTACGAATTTTGTCTTCGGGCATTTCCATTTTTTCGGCCAGCAGCGCCGGTTCCGGTTCTTGCCCGGTTTCTTGAAGGATCTGCCGCGAGATGCGGTTCATTTTATTGATGGTTTCGATCATGTGCACCGGAATACGGATGGTGCGCGCTTGATCGGCAATCGAGCGGGTAATCGCTTGCCGAATCCACCAGGTGGCGTAGGTCGAGAATTTGAAGCCGCGCCGGTATTCGAATTTATCGACGGCTTTCATCAGGCCGATGTTGCCTTCCTGAATCAGATCGAGGAATTGCAAACCGCGGTTGGTGTATTTTTTGGCAATCGAGATGACCAGCCGCAGGTTGGCTTCGGCCATTTCCCGCTTGGCTTTGCGCGCTTTTCTCTCGCCGTCGTTCATTTGTTTGTTGATGTCTTTCAGCGCTTTGAGCGGCACCATCACTTTTGTTTGTAGGTCGATCAGTTTCTTTTGTTCTTCGACGATGGCTTGCCGGAAACGCGCCAGTTGATTGCTGTAAGGCGCGGCGGCGGCAATTTCTTTGTCGATCCATTTCAGGTTGATTTCGTTGGGCGGGAAGCGCTCGAGGAACAAGGGTCGCGGCATCCCGGACTGTTCAACGATGAGGTTTTGAATCTTGCTTTCAATCTGACGGATGTTTCCCACTTCGGAGCGCACGGCTTCGCACAGGCGTTCGACGACGCGAACCGAGAAACGGATGCCGGTCAGTTCGTCCGAAATTTTCTTTTGCAGCGCGCCTACTTTGGGAGATTTGGCGCTTTCTTTGGCGATGGTGCTGCGCATCCGGGCAGCGTGTTTGCGCAATGCTTCGAATTTTTCCAGTGACCGCTCTCTGAGGCGCACGAGGTTTTCGGCAGAGACGGAAGCGGCGCTGCCATTGCTGTCGTCGTCTTCGTCTTCGTTGTTCTCGCTTTCTTCTCCGTCGTCGTCGGCGCTGACGTTCTCGGCGGCCATTTGCAGCAACGCTTCTGCTTCTTCTTCAAGATCGGTGAGGCCATCGACCAAATCATCGACTCTCATTTCTCCGGTTTTGACTTTGTCGGCCATCTCCAGGATTTGCGCGATGGTCATCGGACATGCGGAGATGGCGTTGACCATGTGTTTAAGCCCTTCTTCGATTCGCTGGGCGATTTCGATTTCGTCTTCGCGGGTTAGCAAATCCACGGTGCCCATTTCGCGCATGTACATCCGCACGGGGTCGGTGGTGCGACCAAATTCGGAGTCCAGCGTCGAAGCGGCAGCTTCGGCTTCTTCTTCGACGTCTTCGCCGGGGGTGCTGGGCGCTGCTTCGGACATCAGCAGTGTTTCGGCATCGGGCGCTTCATCGTAAACATGGATTCCCATGTCGTTGATCATCGCAATGATGCCTTCGATTTGCTCGGGGTCGATGATTTCGTCGGGCAAATGATCGTTGACTTCGGCGTAGGTCAGATAACCGCGCTCTTTGCCGAGGACGATCAGGCTTTTCAATCGGTGTTTGCGCGCTTCGGCTTCTGCCGGGGAGACTTCGCGCAGGTTCAGTTCGTCGGCCAGTTTGGTTTTTGCCGATTTTCTTGGCGTCGGCGTTTTCGAGGTTTCAGCAAGCTTGGCCACCGCGTTGACCAGCGCCGTTTCTGCGGCTTTGGTCGGCTTGGCGGCCTCTTTGGCGGGAGGGGCGCTTGCGGGTTTGTCTGCCGGTTTGGTTGCGGATTTGGTTGCTATTGGCGCGACAGAACGGGAGAGCGTTTCCTTCTTCGCTTTTTTGCTGCTTTTTTCAACGGCGGGGGCGAGGCGCTTGGGCGTTTTCGCGGCGGGCGTCGCTTTTTTCGAGGGAAGCGATTTGGCGTTTTTCGGCGCGGTGCGCGACTTTGCCGCCGAAACGGTTTTCTTTTCTATTTTGCGGGATTTTACGGCGGCCTTTTTTGCGGCAGCCGTTACTTTTTTAAGGCTTGCCGTCTTTGGCTTTGCGCTCCGCTTGAGCGTCGATGGCGCCGGTTTGCGGGCGATTTTCGCTACGGCTTTTGCCGCCGTTTTTTTCGCCGCTTTGGTCATCGTTTTAACAGCGGGTTTGACGGCTTTCGGTGTGGTCTTCGGCGCGCTTTTGGCGGTTGTGCGTTTTACCGTCGCTTTTGTGGCGGCGGTTTTTTTGGTTGCCTTTGTGGTCGCCTGCGAGCGCGTTGTCGCCTTCGTCGCGCCGACGGCTTTGCGGGCGGTTGCTTTGACGGTGGTTTTTTTCACGACCTTTCGTGCAACGGGCTTCTTTGCCTTTGCCGCAGCGTTGCGCGAAGGTTTTTGCCGCGCTTTTTGCTTTGCGGCAGGACGCGCTTTGGTGGCGGCCTTGCGGGTCGTTTTTTGCGTTGTTTTGGAGGCGGTACGCCGAACAGCAGTTTTACGGGAGGCTTTAGCGAGTTTTTGAGCCATGATCGTCCAGTCAACAAAAGAGGTCACTTTCCCGCTGCAGGAGGGCGGGGCAGTAAAATATGCGCCGAAATACGTTACCGACGGAAGCCTTTAGCGAGGACTGTTTTTTCTGCGCACTGACACACGAACCGGCGCACGAAGAAAAGCCCTTTTTGCACAGCAAACATAACCTCATATTATAGCATGCTGCGCCCCTTCTAAAAGTACAAATAAACGACCGCCCGTGACTATGCTGAAGGCGTAGGGTTATGCTCTGTTGCTGTGCCCCTCTCCGGGGTCAGAACGGTGGCGTTTCGTCATCATGGGCGAATAAAGACGGCTCTACATTCCGAGGCCGTTGCGGCAGCGCATGACGGTAGGCACGCTTGGCGGCAGAGAGTTCCGGCGTCTTTTCTTCGGCAGGAGGAGGGGTGGGCGGCACCGCTTTACGCTCTTCGCGGCGCATTTTCGCCAGCCGTTCCCGCTGTTCGTCGCTCAGTTGCGCCAGCGGTGTCTGCAACAATGCGGCGGTTTCCTGTTGTTGCAACTGTTGCCGCCAGCGTGCGAGCGCCGCTTCAAATTGCGAGGCCACGAGTTCCGGCGGCAACGCTTGCGCTTCGGTCGCGGTCAGTGTTTCGGCGATCAACGCATGATGCGGTGATTCGGCAAAGTGCTGGATCAAACCGGCGACGGAAAGCGGCACATGCGTGTCCCGACAATAGCGAACCACCTCGTTCAAGGCCAATGCGTCAGGCGAACGCTCATCGGCGGTGGGGATCACATGCTGGCGGGCAAGTTCGGGTTGTTGAACGACGGCTTGTAACAGTTCACGGATCAGCGACGGCGCACGACGGGCAACGCGGAAGGGCGCTCTCGCGGGAACGCGCTCGGAGACAGGCATGTCGCCGGAAGCGGCACGAGCGCGTTTCGCCGTTGCTGAACGGTCGTTCAGCAGTACGCGCAATTCGGATTCGGGCAGTTGCGTCAACTCGGCAAGCCGCCGTCGCAACAGCGCTGCCAGCGCGGGCGCTGTGACGGTAGAAAGCAGCGGTCGCAACGCATGGATCAACGCGGCCCGTCCTTCGGCGTTGTGCGGCGGATGCTGCGCTGTTTTTTCGGTGAGCAGAAATTCGGACAGTGGCGTGGCGCGGGTCAACGCTTCCTCAAAAGCCGCCCGCCCGCGCTGACGGATGAAATCGTCCGGGTCGAGGCCGTCGGGCAAAAAGAGAAAGGCAGCGCGTTTGCCGTCTTGCAAAGTCGGCAGCGTGTTGACTAACGCTCGCCAGGCGGCTTGCCGACCGGCGTTGTCGCCATCGAAACAAAAAACGACGCTGTCGGTTAGCCGGTAGAGTTTTTGCATGTGTACGGCGGTTGTCGCCGTGCCCAGCGTGGCGACGCAGTAATCAATGCCGTGCTGCGCCAGCGCGACCACGTCCATGTACCCTTCGACGACAATGGCGCAACCCTGACGGCGAATCGCGTCGCGTGCCTGAAAAAGCCCGTACAACTCGTGTCCTTTGGAGAACAGCGCGGTCTCCGGAGAGTTCAAATATTTCGGTTCGCCGCTGTCGATGATGCGCCCACCGAAAGCGATGGTGCGCCCCCGCGCATCGTGGATCGGAAACATGATGCGATGACGGAAACGGTCGTAGCGGCGACCTTCGTCGTTCTGAATCACCAGCCCGAGGGCGTCGAGCGCGGCGTCCTGATAATCGGGGAATATTTGCTCCAGCGTCTGCCAGGCATTGGGAACGTAACCGATGCCATAACGCGCCGCGATTTCGCCGGTCAGCCCGCGCTGCTTGAGATAAGCAATCGCGCTGGGCGTGTCGCGCGAGTGCTTGCGGTAAAAACGTTCGACGGTCTGCATCATCGCGTAGTGATCGGGAGGCGCCGGTTTCTCGCGTTCGGTATGGGTATGGGGCACCGTCAGGCCGACATCACGCGCCAAATCTTCAACGGCTTCCGGAAACGTTTTTCCGGAATGCTCCATCAGGAAACCGATGGCCGTGCCATGCGCGCCGCAACCGAAGCAGTAATAAAACTGCTTCGACGGATTGACTGAAAAAGAAGGACTTTTTTCCTTGTGGAACGGGCAGCAGGCGACATAATTCGCCCCCGCTTTTTTGAGCGGCACCAGACGGTCGATTCCCTCGACGATGTCGATACGAGCCAGCAGGGATTGAACGAAGTCGTTGGGGATCACGTTGTCAGAGGTCAGAAGTCAGAGGTCAGAAAGGTATCATTTCGTGCGGAGGCGCGGTGTTAAAGCCCTCCCCTTCAAGGGGAGGGTTGGGGTGGGGATGGGGTTTCCGGGATGAACATTTTCTATCTCTCGCTTACGGGAGAGGGCAAAGAAAATAACTATATCAGGGTTTAGGATTCAAATCTGATTCCTGATTCCTGATACCTGACCTCTGCCTCCTGAAATCCATGCCAGCGTTGCCATGCGCTTTTCATCGCGTTGCCGACGGTATGAAAAAAACCG
>JAITMH010000202.1 GCA_031277445.1 Burkholderiales bacterium | reverse complement strand
CGTCCCGCTCCGCGCTCTCCGCGCCTCCGCGAGAGATCCCCCCCATCCCAGCCTTCCCCCGCAAGCGGGGGAAGGGGCTTTCCTTCTTCGCGCCTTCGCATGAAGCCACCTTTCGTGTTTTTCGTGTTTTTCGTGGTTAAAGGTTTTTTCTTTACACTCTTTGCGTTCTTTACGGTTAAAATAAATCTTTCGCCACTCACATGCTGCTTCTCCAGCAGCACATCAAAACCCATGACATCTTCTCTCCCTCCCGAAATTTTCAAAGCCTACGACATTCGTGGCATCGTCGATAAAACCTTAACGCCCGCCATCGTGCGAACCATCGGCCAGGCGCTCGGAACCCTCGCATACGAACGCCAATGCCACACCATCGCCGTGGGCCGCGACGGTCGCCTCTCCGGTCCCGCGTTATCGACCGCGCTACTCGACGGCATCCGCGCCAGCGGAATCAATGTGATCGACCTTGGCCAGGTCGCCACGCCGATGACCTACTTCGCCGCGCACCAACTCAACACCGGTTGCAGCGTGATGATCACCGGAAGCCACAACCCGCCCGATTACAACGGCCTCAAAATGGTCATCGCCGGAGAAACTTTGTCCGGCCCCACCATTCAGGCGTTGCGCGAACGCATCGAACGCAATGACCTGCGCACCGCCGCCGACCCGGGTTCTCTGACAGCGCACGACATCGCGCCGACGTACATCGACCGCATCACCAGCGACGTTCGTTTGCAACGCCCGCTCCGCATCATCGTCGATGCCGGTAATGGTATTGCGGGCGCCTTCGCGCCGACGCTGTACGAGCGCCTCGGCTGCCAGGTCACGCCGCTTTTCTGCGAGGTCGATGGCACTTTTCCGAACCACCATCCCGATCCGTCGCAACCCAAAAATCTGCAAACACTCATCGAATATGTACAAAATGAAAACGCCGATCTCGGACTGGCGTTCGACGGTGATGGCGACCGTCTTGGTATCGTCACCCGCGAAGGCAATATTATTTTCTCCGACCGTCAGTTGATGCTGTTCGCCGCCGACATGCTGAAACGCGCTCCCGGCGCCACCGTGATTTACGACATCAAATCGACACGCCTGTTAAGCCCGTGGATTCAACAACATGGCGGTGTTCCATTGATGTGGAAAACCGGCCATTCACTCATCAAAGCGAAAATGAAAGAAACCGGCGCACAACTCGCCGGAGAAATGAGCGGCCACACCTTTTTCGGCGAACGCTGGTACGGCTTCGACGACGGCCTCTACGCCGGCGCCCGCCTGCTCGAAATCCTCTCGCAACACGCCGACGCTTCGGCAGTCTTGAACGCGCTGCCCGACAGCACCTCCACGCCAGAACTGGCCATCGCCTGCGCACGCGAAGGCGAACAACACGCACTGATTGCGCGCCTGCAAAAAGAAGCCCGCTTCCCCGACGCAAAAGAAACCATCCTCATCGATGGCGTTCGCGTCGAATACGATGACGGCTTTGGACTGGCGCGTGCGGCGAACACAACGCCAACCGTTGTGCTGCGATTTGAAGCGGATGATGAAGCCGCGCTGCAACGAATACAGCGCGATTTTCGTGAGCAGTTGCGCGTTGTTGCGGGTGATAAAATTGAACTGCCGTTTTAACGAGTGAAATCACTAACCGCAAAGAACACAAAGAGCACAAAGAAAAAACTGATCACGCAGCACGGAAATGTGGGGGCGGGTTTCAAACCCGCCCTTTTGTATTTCACGCGAAGACGCGAAGAAAAGGTATACATGAAGCAGATTTCCTCCCCGAGCAAGGCGTGGCGATGAGGGCGTAGGGGCGGCAACCTGCCGCCCGCACACACTCCGTCATCCTGCGCGGAGTTCTGATTCCTGACCTCTGATCCCTGACAACCTCACGCCTTAAAAAACTCTGCCTTGTCACCAAGCCAACGGTCAATCAACTTGGCAACGGCAATTTCACCTTCTTTCATCCTCAACAACTGCTCGGCAACGTGACTGGCGCGTTCGAGCAAGGCTTCATCGCGTTCGGGATCAGCAAAACGCAATAGCGGCACGCCTGATTGTCGCGCCCCCAACAATTCGCCCGGCCCGCGAATGCGCAATTCCTGACGGGCGATTTCAAAGCCATCGTTGTTTTCATAAATCACTTTAAGCCGTTCTTTGGCCATTGCGCCAAGCGGCGTTTCAAACAGCAGGATGCACTGACTTTGACGCGAACCACGCCCTACCCGTCCGCGCAGTTGATGCAATTGCGCCAGTCCGAAACGTTCGGCGTGTTCGATCACCATGATTGAAGCGTTCGGCACATCGACGCCGACTTCAATCACCGTCGTCGCCACGAGTATATGAATATCACCGCGCACGAACGCTTCCATCGTCGCCGTTTTGTCCGACGGTTTCATTCGACCGTGCAACAAGCCGACGCTGAGTTTCGGCAACGATTCTCCCTCTGCGGTTTCGCCGCTTTCATCGCTGCTTCTGTCACTGCTGCCATCAAAGGCCGCTGCCAATTCCTCATACAAGGTCTGCGCTGCCTGCAAGCTGAGTTTTTCCGATTCTTCGATCAGCGGACACACCCAATACGTTTGCGCGCCTTGCTTTGCTCCCCTCTCCCCCTGCGGGAGAGGGGCTGGGGGAGAGGGGGGTAAAGCGCAACGCTTTCCAACGTGCGCGATGATCTCGGCGCGGCGCTTCTGATTGACCAATCGC
>JAITMH010000141.1 GCA_031277445.1 Burkholderiales bacterium | reverse complement strand
AGCGATCTGGTTGATGAGTTGATCGGAAAGCGGATGAATGACGGGCATAGGTATCAGGAATCAGGGATCAGAGAAATGCCCCCTCTCCCGGCCTCCGGCCACCCTCTCCCACGAGGGGAGAGGGTTTGTTCTTCTTTGCGTTTCCGCGTGAGATGATGCTTTTCTGATGCCTGATCCCTGACTCGGCGGAATGGTTGATAAAATGAAAAGCGCCCCCATTTACCCCTGTATCTTTTCTTTTTTGTAAGCGAGACGTTGATGCCTCCCAAAATTTCTGCCGCTCAGGACAATGACCGTAAAAACCCGTTGCGGTTGCCGCTGTTGCCGCTGCGCGATGTCGTGGTTTTTCCGAACATGGTGATTCCGCTGTTTGTCGGGCGTCCCAAGTCAATCAAAGCGCTGGACGCGGCGATGAAGCACAATCAGCCGATTTTGCTGGTGGCGCAAAAAGACGCGGCGAAAGATGATCCTGCTGTTGAAGACCTTTACGGCGTGGGAGCGGTGGCGGCGGTGCTGCAAATGCTCAAGTTGCCCGACGGGACGGTCAAGGTGCTGGTTGAGGGTCGTGAGCGGGTGCGCCTGCTTGAAGTGACCGAGCAGGACGACTATCTCAGCGCGGCCTGTCAATCGGTGTCGTCGAAGGCTGCGGAGCCGAGCGAACTGGAAGCGATGCGGCGGGCGCTTCTGGCGCAGTTTGATCAATATGTAAAGCTCAACAAGAAGATTCCGCCGGAGTTGCTGACTTCGATAAGCGGTATTGAGGACGGCAGCCGTCTGGCCGATGCGATTGCGGTGCATTTGCCGTTGAAGCTCGAACAGAAACAGAAGGTGCTCGAAATGGACGAGGTTATGCCGCGTCTTGAGCATTTGTTTGGTTTGCTGGAAGGCGAAGTCGATATTCTTCAGGTGGAAAAACGGATTCGCGGCCGTGTCAAACGGCAGATGGAAAAAAGTCAGCGCGAGTATTATCTGAACGAGCAGGTCAAGGCGATTCAGAAGGAACTTGGCGAGGGCGATGAATCGGTTGATCTCGACGAAATCGGCAAGAAGATCAAAAACGCGCACATGACGAAAGAGGGCGAACAGAAAGCGCAAAATGAGTTGAAGAAATTGCGCTTGATGTCGCCGATGTCGGCGGAAGCCACCGTGGTGCGTAATTATATTGATACGCTGGTCAACTTGCCCTGGAAGAAAAAAACCAAGATTAAAAAAGAACTTTCAAAAGCGATTGAGACGCTTGATGCGGATCATTACGGATTGGAGAAAGTCAAAGAGCGGATCGTCGAATATTTGGCGGTGCAGCAGCGCGTTGACCGTTTGCGCGGACCGATTTTGTGTCTGGTCGGGCCACCGGGTGTCGGCAAAACATCGCTTGGGCAATCCATCGCACGAGCGACGGGACGGAAGTTCGTTCGGATGAGTTTGGGCGGTGTGCGCGACGAGGCGGAAATTCGCGGACATCGCCGGACGTACATCGGTTCGATGCCGGGCAAGATTTTGCAAAACATGACCAAGGTCGGCGTCAGAAATCCGCTCTTTCTGCTCGACGAAGTGGACAAGATCGGCATGGACTTTCGCGGCGATCCGTCGTCGGCGCTGCTCGAAGTGCTTGATCCCGAACAGAACAGCACGTTCACCGACCACTATGTCGAAATTGAATACGATTTGTCGGATGTGATGTTTGTGGCGACGGCCAATACGCTGAACATCCCGTCGCCGTTGCTTGACCGGATGGAAGTGATCCGGCTGTCCGGTTATACCGAAGACGAGAAAATCGGTATCGCCAAACAGTATTTGTTGAAAAAACAGATGGAAGCCAACGGCGTTCGTCCGGAGGAACTGGCCGTGACCGACGACGCACTGCGCGACATCGTTCGCTATTACACGAGCGAAGCGGGTGTGCGCGGGCTGGAGCGCGAAATCAGCAAGATTTGCAGGAAAGTGGTCAAAACGTTGCAACTGGAAGAAAAGAAAAACAAAGGCGCCATTGTTGTTGAGTCCGAATCGCTGGACAAATATCTGGGCGTGCGCCGTTATACCTACGGAATCGCCGAGAAGAAAAATCAGGTCGGGCAGGTGACGGGACTGGCCTGGACGGAAGTCGGCGGCGATTTGCTGACCATCGAGGCGGTGACGTTGCCGGGGAAAGGCAAAACCACGACGACGGGAAAACTTGGCGACGTCATGCAGGAGTCTATCCAGGCGGCATTATCGGTCGTGCGCCACCGCAGCCGTGATCTTGGGATCGACCCCGATTTTTACCAGAAGAGCGATTTGCATATTCATTTGCCGGAAGGCGCAACGCCGAAAGACGGGCCGTCGGCGGGCGTGGCGATTTGTACGGCATTGGTCTCGATCCTGACCGGTATTCCGGTGCGTTGCGATGTGGCGATGACCGGTGAAATCACGCTGCGCGGTGAAGTGCTGCCGATTGGCGGGTTAAAGGAAAAGCTGCTGGCGGCGGGGCGTGGCGGGGTCAAAACCGTGCTGATTCCCGAGGAAAACATGAAGGATCTCGTCGAAGTTCCGGAGGAGATCAAGGCGCGTATCGAGATTCGTTCCGTGCGCTGGATCGAGCAGGTGCTGGATACGGCGCTGGAACGGGCGCCGATTCCGTTGCCTCCAGACGACAAAACGGACGAAAAGAAGGCGGAAACGCCCGACATGCCGAAAACGCAAGAAGCGCCGGCGGAAAAGTCGATACAACTCAAACATTGAGAAAAAAAATAAAAACAAACACGGTTGAATCAGGAAGGGTTGGGCGATAATAGGCGCCTTGAAGGCCGGGCAATGATGGCCGAATTCACAGGGATGGGACGCGCACAGCGCTCATCCTGTTTCTTGATCTTGATAGGAGAAAGGGCTGGATATGAAGAAATCTGAACTGGTAGAAGCGATTGCGAAACAGACGGATTTGTCGAAGGCGGCGGCGGAGCGTGCGCTGGATGCGACAGTGGATGCGATTACCGGAGCGCTGCAAAAAGGAGATACCGTCACTCTTGTCGGTTTCGGCGCGTTTTATATCAGCGAACGCAAAGCGCGTTCGGGTTTCAATCCGCGTACCAAGGAAGCCATCGAAATTGAGGCGGCAAAAGTGCCGCGTTTCAGGGCTGGCAAAGTTTTAAAAGACGCGGTAAAATAATCAGCTTTCCGTTCGGGGAAGGCTGTATCCCGAAGCCATGGATGATGCGAGGGTGCTTAGCTCAGTTGGTAGAGCGTCGCCCTTACAAGGCGAATGTCGGGAGTTCGAGCCTCTCAGCACCCACCAGACGCATCAGGTCAAGTGGCAAGGGGGTACGTGAGAAGCCCCGGATCGGAAAAGCTCAGGATTTTTGGAGCGGTAGTTCAGTTGGTTAGAATACCGGCCTGTCACGCCGGGGGTCGCGGGTTCGAGTCCCGTCCGCTCCGCCAAACGAGAGAAAAAGACGAACTTCGGTTCGTCTTTTCTTTTTTTCGGCCATGAAAATGACGCCTTTCCCCGCGAAGGCGCGAAGGCGCGAAGGCGCGAAGAAGAACGGCGTCATTGCGAGCGAAGCGAAGCAATCCAGAATCTTTCTCTGCGT
>JAITMH010000174.1 GCA_031277445.1 Burkholderiales bacterium | reverse complement strand
GCATTGTGGAGCAGATGGAGGTGTCCGGGCCGAACCTTGGCTTGCCATACACGCGCTCCTTCGGCGACGGGTTGTTCGAGATTCGCGCCAGAGGAGAGGAAGGCATTGGGCGTGCGTTTTTCTGCTCCTTGGTAGGGCAGCGAATCGTCATCCTGCACGGCTTTATCAAGAAGACGCAGCAGACCCCGCAAAAGGAATTGAAACTTGCCCGAAAACGTTTGAAAGAGGTACTCAATGGCTAAGAAAATCGAAACCGAAGAAAGTTTTCAGCCGGTGGCATTCGATCCGAAGTCCCATGCGGCGAAGAAGCGTAAATCCGACCCCGCTTTTCGCGCCGCCTACGATGCGCTCGAAGACGAATTCGCGGCGCTGGCCGCGCTGCTTGCCGCACGCAAGGATGCTGGTCTGACCCAGGCCGACGTGGCCGCCCGTATGGGTGTTTCGCAGCCTGTGCTTGCCCGCATTGAATCGAGTTTGGGCAGCCGCAAGCATTCGCCTTCTCTCGAAACCCTTCGGCGCTACGCTGGCGCTTGCGGGAAAAAACTCGTCATTCAGATGGTCTGACTGTTCCGATGAACGCAACCGCTTACCGTTTTCCTGCGCCGGCCAAGCTCAATCTTTTTTTGCATGTGACCGGGCGGCGCGCCGACGGTTATCACTGTCTCGAAAGTGTTTTTGTTCTGATTGATCTGGCGGACATTCTTACGCTGACGCTTCGTAACGATGATGTCATTACGCGGACGCAGGACATCCCGGGCGTTCCTGAAGATGCCGATTTGACGTTGCGGGCGGCGCGTTTGTTGCAGGAGACGACCGGAATCAGGCGGGGCGTCACGCTGAAGGTCGATAAACGCATTCCGCTGGGAAGTGGGCTGGGGGGCGGCAGTTCTGATGCTGCGACGGTGTTGCTGGCGCTCAACCGTTTGTGGAAAGCGGGCTTGTCGCGGCAAGCGTTGTCGGCGCTGGCGCTGCGTCTGGGCGCGGATGTGCCGTTTTTCCTCGGGGGAACGGCGGCATTTGTTTCCGGTATCGGCGAAGGTTTGCGGCCAGTGTCATTGCCGCCCATGTGGATTGCATTGGCGATGCCGCCGGTAGCGGTATCGACGGCCAGGGTTTTTGGCACGCCGCATTTGACACGAAACACCGCCTCGGAGACAATAGCCGCCTTTACGAAAGACCACGGTCGAAATGATCTGGAGCCGGTTGTCGCGGCGCGTTATCCGGAAGTGGCGGCGGCGTTAGCGGCTTTGCGGCAAGCGACGCCAACAGCGCGAATGAGCGGTTCCGGGGCATCGGTGTTCGGAGTGTTCGACGATGCCGGAAAAGCGGAAGCGGCGTTGCGCAGGTTGCCGCCGGACATTCCGGGGCGGCTGGTGCGGACGGTATCGCGGCATCCGTTGGTAGCCTGGGGTTTTCGTTGAGAAAGAATTCGGCAGTACGCCCGTCAAATGTTTTTGGAAGCGTATTGTTCAAGGTTGCTGCTGGGGAGTCGCCAAGTTGGTTAAGGCACCGGATTTTGATTCCGGCATTCGAGGGTTCGAGTCCTTCCTCCCCAGCCATTTTTATGGGCTGCTTTTTTGCTGCGATGATTTTGCTGTGACGAAACAGTGAAGTTATAATTCAGGATAACTTTTTCTTCCTAAAGCTTCGCCGAGGATCGACGGATGCGCATTTTTACCGGTAACGCCAACCCCAAGCTCGCGGAATCTGTTTGCCGTCACCTCAACGTCTCTATGGGACGTGCTGTCGTGAATCGTTTTACCGACGGCGAAGTCTTCGTCGAAATTCTCGAAAATGTTCGCGGTCGTCACGTCTTCGTGCTGCAATCGACGTGTGCGCCGACCAACGACAATCTGATGGAATTGCTCGTGATCGTCGATGCGTTAAAACGCGCTTCGGCGGGTTCGATCACTGCGGTCATTCCGTATTACGGCTATGCGCGGCAAGACCGGCGGCCACGCTCGGCGCGGGTGCCGATCACTGCCAAGCTGGTGGCCGACATGTTGACCGCCTCCGGTGTTGACCGGGTGGTGGTGATGGATTTGCACGCCGATCAGATTCAGGGATTCTTCAATATTCCGGTCGATAACATTTACGCGACGCCGATTCTGCTCGGTGAATTGTGGAAACGCAATTACGGGCCTCTGCAAGTGGTGTCGCCTGATGTTGGCGGTGTGGCGCGTGCGCGTGCGATCGCCAAGCGGCTCGATTGCGATCTGGCGATTATTGACAAGCGCCGTCCGAAGGCGGGTGTCGCCGAAGTGATGAACATCATCGGCGATGTGCGTGATCGCATTTGTGTGATTACCGACGATATTGTTGATACTGCCAACACCTTGTGCAAAGCGGCCACGGCGCTGAAGGCGGAAGGCGCGAAGATGGTGGTGGCGTATTGCACGCATCCGGTACTCTCCGGCGGCGCTGTGGCGCGGATTGAACAGTCCGACATGGACGAAGTCGTCGTCACCGATACCATCCCGTTGTCGGCGGAAGCGAAAGCCAGCCCGCGCATCCGGCAATTGTCGTGTGCGCAACTCATCGCCGAAACCATCACGCGGATGGCCAATGAAGAATCGGTGAGCAGTTTGTTTACCGAGTGAACAGGGATCAGAGGTCAGGGATCAGATGCCCAAGAAAAAAGCGCGCCAAGTGGCGCGCTTTTTTTCAAGCCAGGTCTTAACGATTCAGCAGCCCATTTCTCTGGCGCGCTGCACAAAATCATTCGACGCTTGCCGACAGGCAGCGCCGAGAGCGCCTTGATCGGGAAGCCGTGCCCAGGAAGCGCGGGACTGCTCCATTTGCTGTTTCAGCGCGTCGGCGGCGTTGCCACTCAGTTGGTTGAGGCATTCGTTCATTTGCGCGAGATAAGCTTCGCATTCGTCAGGAAACGAGCCATCGGCCAGAGGCGCAGCGGGCGCTTCCGCAGGATCGGCGTCCAGTTGTTCGGCAGGAGCCGGAGCAGGCGCTTCAACCTGAGGTGCGGGCGCCGATGGAGCTTCTTTTTTCTCGCAAGCGGCGAGCAAGGTCAAACCTGCAAAAAGAGCAACGATGAGGAGGCTGAGACGAAAGTTTTTCATGAAAGTTCCTTTAAAAGTTAATAACGGAAATCAGGGTGCGGCACGGTCTGATACGATACTTGGTGCTTACAATAGCCGGGCTTCTGTGATTCAGCAGCCCATTTCTTTGGTGCGTTGCACAAAATCATCCGACGCTTTCTTGCAAATGGCGCCGAGAGCATCTGGATTGGCGAGCCGCGCCCAGGAAGCGCGGGTTCGTTCCATTTGCTGTTTCAACGCATCGGCGGCAGCGGTGTTGTCGCCCAGTTTTTCGACGCATTCGTTGATCTGCGTGAGATAACCTTCGCATTCGGCAGGAAACGAAACGGCGGCTTGAGGCTCGGTCGGTGCAGCGGGCGCTTCCGCAGGAGCAGC
>JAITMH010000119.1 GCA_031277445.1 Burkholderiales bacterium | reverse complement strand
ATTTGACGGGACGCGCCTGAAGAATTGCCCTCCGACCATGAACCGTTACCCACCCTGGAAATACATACTCATCGTTATCGCCGTGTTGTTTGGCGCGTTGTACTCTGTGCCCAACCTCTTTCCTGAGGTGCCTGCCGTACAGGTGTCGTCGATCAAGGCCACTGTCAAGGTCGATAACGCGCTGCTGACGCGGGTGCAGAATATTCTCAAGGACGCGGATGTCGCACACGGCGACGGTGTCGTCGATCCGGTCGGCGTCAAGCTCAAGATGCCGGACACCGACACGCAGATGCACGCACGCGATGTGTTGCAGGAGGCGCTGGGTGATGATTTCATCGTGGCGTTGAACATGTTGTCTTCGACACCGGCCTGGATGGAGGCGATCAACATCAAGCCGATGAATCTGGGACTGGACCTTCGCGGCGGCGTCCATTTTTTGCTGCAAGTGGATATGAGGGGCGCGCTTGACAAGGCGGCGGATCGTTATTCGACGGATTTGCGGACGTTGCTGCGCGACAGGAAAATTCAAAATCGCGGCATTGTGCGTGAAGGACACACGGTGGTCATCCGGTTCCGCGATGCCGAAAGCCGCGAAGCCGCACGCAACCAGATCAATCGCTCAAATCCCGAATTGCAGTTAGTGGCGCGTGGCGACGGCGACGATTTGCAACTGGTGGCGTCGCTAAACGCGGCGGAGCAAAAACGGATTCAGGACAGCGCGGTGACGCAGAACATGGCGACGCTGCGCAATCGCGTCAATGAGTTGGGCGTTGCCGAGCCGATTGTTCAGCAGGCCGGAGCAGATCGCATTGTCGTTCAGTTGCCGGGCGTTCAGGACACGGCACGCGCCAAATCCATTATCGGTCGCACGGCGACGCTGGAAATCCGGATGGTTGACGAGACGCCGGGGGCGCTGGAGGCGGCGCTGCGCGGACAGGTGCCGTATGGCAGCGATTTGTTTATTGAGCGTAACGGCGGGCCGGTGCTGATCAAACGGCAGGTGGTGCTGACCGGCGACCGGATCAACGATGCTCAGGCGGGTTTTACGGAGAACAACCAACCATCGGTTAACGTCAGTCTCGATACGGTCGGCGCTCGGATTTTCAAGGATGTGACACGCGAAAATGTCGGCAAGCGCATGGCGATTTTGCTGGTTGAACGCAATCAGGCAGAAGTGATTACCGCGCCGGTGATTCGTGAGGAAATCGGCGGCGGGCGCGTGCAGATTTCCGGGTCGATGACGTCGCGGGAAGCGAACGACATCGCGTTGTTGATGCGTGCCGGTGCGTTGGCGGCGCCGATGGAAATCGTCGAGGAGCGGACGGTCGGCCCGTCGCTCGGACAGGAAAACATCGACAAGGGTTTCAACTCGGTGCTGGGCGGTTTTATCGCGCTGATTCTGTTCATCTGCGTTTATTACAGAGTGATGGGCATGGTGTCGGCGGTGTGCTTGTCCGTGAATCTGGTGCTTCTGGTGGCGTTGTTGTCGGCATTGCAGGCGACCTTGACCTTGCCGGGAATTGCGGCCATGGCGTTGACGCTCGGTATTTCCATTGACGCCAACGTGCTGATCAACGAACGGATTCGTGAAGAATTGCGATGGGGCGCGCCGCCGCACACGGCGATCATCGCCGGTTATGAACGCGCCTGGAACACGATTCTCGACTCGAACATTACCAACCTGATCGCCGGACTTTCGCTGTTCCTGTTCGGCAGCGGGCCGGTGAAAGGCTTCGCGGTGGTTCACTGTCTGGGGATTGCAACGTCGCTGTTCTCGGCGGTGTTTGTTTCTCGCGGCATCGTGACCCTGATTTACGGACGCAGAAAGAAACTCGAAAGCATTTCGATTGGACAAGTATGGAAACCGTCAACCGAGGAGCTTGGGATCAGTTTCGTTGCGCCCGACGGCGTGCGGAGCCTTAAGGCCGATAAAAAAGGGTTCGGCAATTTAACGACGTAACGATTTCCGCAAATGACTTTTCAGGAATAACGAACTATGGAATTTTTCCGGTTTACACGTGCGCTCCCGTTCATGCGGCATGCGCTGAAGTTCAATATCTTTTCGTTCGCAACGTTTTTACTGGCGATTTTCTTTCTGGCGTACAACGGTTTGAATTTCGGTGTTGATTTCCGTGGCGGCACGGTGATGGAAATCAGCTACGGTCAGGGGCAGGCAGCCGACCTGAGCCGCGTTCGCGCCGCCATCGACACGCTGAATCTTGGTGAATACACCGTACAAGGTTTCGGCACGGCGGATACGGTGCTGATCCGGCTGCCGCTGAAAGAGGAAGTGTCCACCGCGCAATTGTCGGAACAAGTGATGGCGGTGTTGCGAGCGGATAACAGCAATGTGGAGCAAAAGCGCGTTGACTTTGTAGGCCCGCAAGTCGGCAAGGAACTGTATCAAAACGGTGCGCTGGCGTTGTTGTTTGTGGTGGTCGGCATCATCATCTATTTGTCGCTGCGCTTCGAATGGCGTTTTGCAATCGCGGCGATCATCGCCAACTTGCACGATATTGTGATCGTCCTGGGATTCTTCGCGTTTTTCCAATGGGAGTTTTCGCTGCCGGTGCTGGCGGCGGTGCTGGCGGTACTCGGCTATTCCGTGAACGAATCGGTGGTTATTGCCGACCGGATTCGTGAAAATTTCCGCAAGATGCGCAACGCCAGTGTGCCGCATGTGATCGACAGCGCGATCACCAGCACGATCTCACGAACCGTCATCACGAGCTTGTCAACACAGTTGGTGGTGGTTTCGATGCTGGTTTTCGGCGGCGCGGCGTTGCACTATTTTGCGATGGCGCTGACCATCGGTATCTTGTTCGGTATGTATTCGGCAGCGTTGGTGATGGCGTCGCTGGTCATGTGGCTCGGCGTCTCGCGTGAAAATCTGGTGAAGCCGGAAGTCAAGAGAGAAGGACTGGAAGCCGAAAAAATCCTGCCTTGAGGGAATTCAGAGATCAGGGGTCAGAGGTCAGGGATTTCCCCTCCCGTGGCGGCATTGGTGTCGGCACAAGTAGGGGATTAGCCCCGAAGGGGCGCAATGTGAGTAACCGTCGGTGGAGCGA
>JAITMH010000085.1 GCA_031277445.1 Burkholderiales bacterium | reverse complement strand
CTACTTCCACTTGATACTACAACCGACGCCGGGAATCTGCTCGGACAGCGGCGGTTCGCCGTCAACCAACGCTTTGACGGCGCGGCGAATGTCGGAGGCGTCGGCCTTGCCCTGACCGGGTCGGCTGGCGTCGAATTGCCCGCGATAAACAAGCCTGCCCGCAGCATCGAACAGATAAAGATCGGGCGTACAGGCCGCGTCGAATGCGCGGGCAATGTCCTGCGTTTCATCGTACAAATAAGGAAATGTGTAGCCGAGCGCCCCGGCCTGCGCCGCCATTTTGTCGGGTGCATCTTCGGGATAATTTTGGGCATCATTGCTGGAAATCGCCGCCATGCCAACACCCAGCGCCTCAAATTCGCGTCCCAGCGGCGCCAGTGCGGCGTTGATGTGTTTGACGTAGGGACAATGGTTGCAAATGAAAATGATGAACACGCCTTTTGCGCCCATCAAGTCCTGACTGCGATACCGCACGCCGTTACCATCAGGCAATTCAAAAGCGGGCAACACGCTGCCAAGCGGCAACATCGTAGAGGGAGTAAGCGCCATAGCGGGTTCCTTTTTTTAGAAAACACCGTCCATTATAACGAACTGCTTTGATGTCCTGATCGTTATGTTATCCCTCAGTTACCCCCCAAACAGCGGCGTGGACAGGTATCGCCCGCCTGTTATGGAGAAAGCGCGGGAGCGCGATTCAACTGCGCAACACTTGCAGCAGGAAGTTCACGTCGTGGCTGATTTCGGGGTTGGCTTCGCGCAACTGGCTGATCTGGCGGCAGGCATGCAGCACGGTGGTGTGATCGCGCCCGCCGAAGCGGTTGCCGATTTCGGGCAGCGACAATTCGGTTAGTTCTTTGGCAAGCGCCATGGCCACTTGCCGTGGTCGGGCGATGGCGCGTGAGCGTTTTTTCGACTGCATGTCGGCGATTCGGATTTTGTAGTAATCAGCGACGGTTTTCTGAATGTTTTCGATCGACACTTGCCGGTTTTGCACGGCGATCAGGTCGCGCAGCGCTTCTTTGGCGACAAGCAGTGTGATTTCGGTGGCGTGAAAGCTGGCATAGGCCAGAACGCGCTTTAACGCGCCTTCAAGTTCGCGCACGTTGGAGCGAATGTGTTTGGCGATGAAGAAGGCGACTTGTTCGTCGAGCGCCACGTTGACGGACTTTGCTTTTGCCAGCAGGATCGCCACCCGCATTTCCAGTTCCGGCGGTTCCAGTGCGACGATCAGTCCCCAACCGAAACGCGAAACCAGCCGTTCTTCCAGTCCCTTGATTTCACGCGGGTAGGTGTCGCAGGTAATCACGACTTGTTTGTGCGCTTCAACCAGCGCATTGAACAGGTAGAAAAATTCTTCCTGGGTGCGGCCTTTGTCGCGGAAGAACTGGATGTCGTCGATCAGCAATAAATCGAGCGAGTGGTAGTAGCGTTTGAATTCGTCGAACGATTTGTGTTGGTAGGCGTGCACCACATCGGAGACGTATTTTTCGGCATGGATGTAGCGAATTCTGGCGTTGGGCGTGTGTTGCAATAAATGATTGCCGATGGCCTGAATCAAATGGGTTTTGCCGAGGCCGACGCCGCCGTAAACAAACAGCGGGTTGTACGAAGTCGGCGATTCGGCCACTTGCAGGCTGGCGGCGCGCGCCAGTTGATTCGCTTTGCCGGTCACAAAGCTGTCGAAGGTAAACGCCGGATTCAGGCGGTGCGTTTCGTGGCGTGCGCCGTTGCTTGCGGGAATGACTGCGGGCGCAGCAGGCGCGGCAGGAACGACGGAGAGCGCAGGCGCCGATTCACCGTTACGGCGGTTGTCAGGAACGCTCTCTCCATTCGGGGCAACTGTTGCGGGCGCTCCTTTTTTGATGGTGTAACGGACGCGCCGTGGTTGTCCGGCGATGGTTTGCGCCAGTGTTTCGATACGCTCACCGAAATGCCGACGCACCCAGTCTTGTACGAATGTGTTGGGCGCCAGAATGCACAACTCCTCGCCGGTTTCTTCGCACGACAAAAGCTGAATCCACGTCGAGAATTGTTGTGGACTCAGCTCTTTCGACAGCGTTGCCAGACAGGCAGGCCAGATCGAAGTATCAGCGGAGGGTTGCGCCGTGGACAATCGTTTTCCAAAAAAACAGAGGGTAAAAAAACGCGTCCGTAAATTAAGGCCGCGCAAAGAAAGTGGGGCTATTTTACCCTACCGAGAGGGAGACTTTTTGATCCGGCGCAGTGACAAAGCAGATTTTTTATAACGCCTTGTTTTTAATCGGGATTCATTTTCTCGCGGTTTTCCGCTCGTGTTTTCATTCGGCGACGATGCGTCGAAAAACCCATGGGCATTGATCAAATGCGTTATCGGTATGCAATGATGCGCGTAAGCGCCGACGGATGGCCGCTTGTGTTATGATTCGTCGCACGAGCGCCGTCACGACTGTGTGAGGGCGCTGTTCTGTGTCTTGCTGTCGCCCGTGTGGCGCGTTTCCCCAGCGCGTTTTTCTATCCGCTTCCTGCGGTTTCGCACGGGTGCGCCTGTTGCGCTTGCGATGCGCGGGGATCAAGGAGCATCACCATGTCGAGAACAATTATTCTTGTAGCGTCCGGTGCGGCAATCGGATTGTTGGCGCTGGCGCTCAGTCATTACGGCAACCCGCCGAACATGGGCGTTTGCGTCGCCTGCTTTTTGCGCGATGCGGCAGGCGGCATGAAGTTGCACGACGTCACATCGCTACAATACATGCGTCCCGAAATTTTCGGCTTCGTGCTGGGCGCGTTTTTGATGGCGCTGGCTTTCAAGGAATTCAGGCCACGCGCCGGATCGTCGCCGCTGATCCGTTTTTCCCTGGGCTTTCTGATGATGGTCGGCTGTCTGGTCTTTTTGGGCTGTCCGCTGCGAATGGTGCTGCGAATCGCCGGTGGTGATTTGAACGCGATCATCGGACTTGCCGGTTTCGTCTGTGGAATCGGAGGCGGCGCGCTGTTTCTGAAACGGGATTTTGCGTTACCGCCCAATCAGTCACAAACAAAAGTAGAAGGGGCTGTCTTCCCGCTGCTGTGCGTATTTGTTTTTGCGCTGACGCTCTGGAAGAGCGATTGGTTTGCCGCCAGTCAGCAAGGTGTCGGCGCCATGCACGCGCCGCTCGTGTTGTCGCTCGTCGCCGGACTGGTGATCGGCGGCATCGTGCAGCACACACGCTTTTGTTTCATCGGGATGGTGAATCACATTTTTCTGTTCGGGCGCTGGACGATGGCGCTGGGTGTGGTGGCGTTGATGGCTGCCGTGTTGATCGGGAATGTTGGGTTGGGGCAAATTAATTTTAGTTTTTCAGAGCAACCGATTGCACACACGGACGGCGTCTGGAATTTTCTGTCGATGGCGCTGGTCGGCTGGTGCGGCGTTTACCTGGGTGGTTGTCCGTTGCGACAACTGGTCAGCGCCGGACAAGGCGACGGCGACGCGGCTGTTGTGACGCTTGGTATGTTGCTGGGCGCAGCCGTGGCGCACAATTTCAGTCTGGCATCGAGCGTAGCGGGACCGACGGTTGGGGGTAAAGCGGTTATTGTTGCCGGTCTCGTTTTTGTGGGCGTTATGGGTTGGTTGTGTTTGAAGTGCGCGGCGGCCAAAAGTGCAGAAGTGAACGCGGGAAGGCACGATTTATAGAACGCCGTCATTTCAGCTTTGCTTTTAGCTTCCGAAGGCACGCTTCTGTCTTGTTTCCTTTTTACTATTCTTTTATTCTACGCATTCCGATTCAATCGCATTACCGAAGAAAGAGAGTTATTGTGAACTTTTTCCGTCGTTCGATTCGCTCCGGCGTCGCCGGTTTATTTGCTGCGGTATTGGCGCTCTTCGCGCCGGCAGCGTTTTCTTCCGAGGTTTTGCGTGTTGAAGGCGCGCCGGTCATCTCAACCAAAGCCGAGGTGGCTGTTTTCTGGCGCTCCGCGCCGAATATCAGCAACGCAACGGCCATCACTTTCACGCCGTTGCCTGCGCTGGCGTTGAAAGCCTTGCAGGAGGAGAACACCCCGGATTCAGGCAGCGGTCTTAACGCCCAACCTTTCAAAATCGGCGTTGGCCGCAACGCAGGCACAGAACTTGATGGCGCCGAGTTGCCTGTTCTGAATTGGAAAAATAACGGGGACGGCCACATCGCCCGATGGGCAGTGACTTCCCCCGAAGCCAGGGGAATGCGTGTTGCGCTGCGCCTTGACGCGCTGCCCGATAACGCCGAACTGCGTTTTTCAGGTTCCGCAGAGCCGGAGAGAATCATCGGCGTAATCAGCGGCAAAGAAGCCCATGCCCTGCGTGACGACAACAAAGTGTATTGGACGCCGGTCACCGAAGGCGAAACCCAGAACATCGAAATCTACCTGCCTTCAACGGTCAAAACGGAAGATGTCAAAATTCGCCTGAACGGTGTTTCACATCTTTTCACATCAGCGCGGGACGGTTTTAATACTTCCAAGCTCGTCAAATTTTCTGCATCCTGTCAAGTGGATGTCGCCTGCAAATCCGATACTCTTGGCGCCGCTTTTCAAAACGCTTCCAAGGCCGTCGCCAGAATGGTGACGACGGACGCCCTGTTCTCTTATAGCTGTTCGGGAACGCTGCTGAACGACGAAGGCCGCACGCAAACGCCTTATTTCTGGAGTGCCAACCACTGCCTGAACTCCAACACCTTTACCCCTCCCCAACAAATGGCGAACACCCTCAATACGCACTGGTTCGATGAGGCCGCCAGTTGTGAAAGCTTTCAGCGAACCCCCGACCACCGCCAATTGACCGGCGGAGCACAAATCCTGCATCGCCAGGCATCCACGGATACCCTGCTGCTTCAACTCAACAACAGCCCTCCGGCAGGCGCTTTTTTTGCCGGCTGGGATGCCACTTACTTCTCCGGTGGTTCTTTCATCGGCATTCATCACCCGCGAGGAGATGTTAAAAAAGTCAGCGCCGGCAACGGCGCGGGAACAACCTGTAATACCCGTTTTTCGACTTCCGATCTTCCGGGCTTGAATTTATCCAACTTGTCTTTGGTCAGTTGGACGGAAGGTATGGTTGAAAGCGGGAGCAGCGGTTCCGGGCTGTTCACTTTGTCGGGCGGTTCCTATTATTTGCGAGGCGGTTTGATGGGCGGCGCACCTACCACCTGCTGGCAAATCGGCCTCCCGCCTGAAACCAGCAGTAATGCCAGTTGTTACTTCAGCCTCAGTCTGGTTTACGACAGCATCAAACAGTATCTGGGCGCTTCGAGCCTGCCCCCGGAACCTCCCGTGTTCGGCCCTACCCGTGGTTACACCGGACCATGGCGCAGGCTCGGCGAAGACAACTGGGGGCTGACTGCGATTCAGAACTTCTCCGGCCAACCTCGCTATATCTTCATTCCCTGGTACACCTACGACAACTCTGGCAAAGCGGCGTGGTATATCTTTCAGGGACCCGCCGAAGGCCATGGCGACTGGACGGCGAATGACGTGTTTGAAGCGAATGTTTACCGTTACACAGGGCCTGCATGGAGCACGCATAACAACTACGATAGCGGTCGCGTTTCTTATGCCAAAGCAGGAACCGCCAAGCTGACATTCACATCGGCCACGACAGCACGGTTTGAGTACGATGTTGACGGCTTGCGTCGTACCGTTGATCTCGTAAAGATTGAATAATTCCCCCAAGGTCATCACAAACAGAAACAAACCGCTCTTGGCCTCACCTCCAAGAGCGGTTTGTTTTTGAGCGCCAAATGCCCTCCTCTGTACCCCACCCCCAAAACACGTTAAGGTAACGGTATCGCGCTTTCGGGAGACGGTCATGTCATTAACGTCAAGCTGGGTTTTCTGGGCTTTGTTGTCCGCTGTTTTCGCGGCGCTGACGGCCATTTTCGCCAAGGCAGGCGTCGAAAACATCGACTCCGATTTGGCCACCCTGATTCGCACCGTTGTAATTCTCGTCGTGCTTGCAGGGTTTGTTTATTTCGCCGGAAAATGGCGCTTTCCTCACGAACTGCCGACACGCGCTTGGGTTTTTCTGGTGTTGTCGGGACTGGCGACCGGCGCTTCCTGGGTCTGTTATTTCCGTGCGCTCAAACTCGGCGAAGTTTCCAAAGTCGCGCCCGTCGATAAACTCAGCATTCTTCTGATTGCCGTCTTCGCCTTTCTTTTTCTCGACGAACGTCCTTCCGTCCGCGAGTGGACAGGCATTCTGATGGTCGGCGCCGGTGTGTTTTTGCTGGCGCTGAAACGCTGAACTTGAAAACCGCCCCTGCAATATCGGAGAACCGCCATGCTCATTTGTGAACACTGCGCTACGTCTTACACCACTGAAACACCGCGCTGGCGTTGCGACTGCGGCGGCACCTTGAAGCTCGAAATCTCCGCGTGCTTCGACATCGCCGCCTTCCAGGAACGCGCCATGAATTTATGGCGCTACGTTGAAGCGCTGCCTGTTCCTGCCGCCGATGCCGTCAGCCTTGGTGAAGGTCTGACACCGCTTCTCCCGCTCACCGGCCCCTGGGGAAACGCTCATTTCAAACTCGACTTCATGATGCCGACCGGCTCCTTCAAAGACCGTGGCAGCGCAGTCATGATTTCACAGCTTAAACGCTGGGGACTGACGGAGATCATCGAGGATTCCTCCGGTAATGCGGGCGCTTCCATCGCCGCGTACAGCGCCCGCGCCAACATCGACGCCCACATCTTCATCCCCGCTTCCACGTCGGTCAGCAAAGCCATGCAAATCGCCCTCTATGGCGCCAAGCCCACCAAAATTTCAGGAACGCGGGAAGACACCATCGCCGCAGCGCTCGAAGCCGCCCAGAGTATTTTTTACGCCAGCCACAGTTGGTCGCCGTACTTCATTCATGGCGTCAAAACACTGGCCTTCGAGCTTTGGGAACAACTGAACTTCCGCGCACCCGATGCCGTGATCGTCCCAGTTGGCAACGGGTCGCTGGTATTGGGATGCCACACAGGATTCCGTGAGTTACTTCACGCCGGTTTGATCGAACGACTGCCGCGCATCATCGCCGTTCAAGCAGCGCGTTGTGCGCCGCTGGCTCGCGCCTGGCAACAATGGATGAACGATCCTGTCCCCGTCAACAAAGAGACCTCCATCGCAGACGGCATCGCCATCGCCACACCGGTCAGGGGTCGCGCCGTACTCGCCGCCGTGCGCGAAACAAACGGCCTGTTCGTCACCGTTGAAGAAAACGAAATCCTTGAAGGCTTGAAAGCCCTGGCGTCGGCCGGACTTTACGTCGAGCCGACATCTGCCGTCGCTCCCGCCGCGCTTGCCAAACTTCGCGCAGAAGGAGGCCTCGGCGCTAACGACACCGTTGTTGTCGAATTGACCGGCAGCGGTCTCAAGACTACGGACAAACTCATTGAGTTTTTTGAATCGTGACTTGCTCCATTTCATGCGGAGAAAAAAGCTTTTAACCACGAAAAACACGAAAGGCACGAAGAAAAATAGCTGTCATTCTGCGCGTAGTCGCAGGACGCAGAATCCATAAAAACCGCCTCGCACGAAGGCGCGAAGAAAAAATGTAAACGAAAGTCGTGTTACCTTCCCTACAAGCAAAGCATAACGATTTTGGCGTAGGGGCGGCAATCTGCCGCCCGCGCCTTTCTGATCCCTGACCTCTGATCCCTGTTCACGCGAAGCCGCGAAGAAGGACAAACCCTCTCCCCTCGCGGGAGAGGGGAGCTTTTCTCGCGTAAACGGGAAGCAGATTGCTTCCCCTACAAACAAGGCGTGACGATTTTGGCGTAGATACTGTTATCGGCACCCAAAGTCAACCTCCATGCAGCGCGGGGTTGAAAGGCTTGCCTGACTTGAGTACCCCAAAAGCAACATGAACGAGCTTGCGCATCATGGCGCCAATAA
>JAITMH010000160.1 GCA_031277445.1 Burkholderiales bacterium | reverse complement strand
GCCGGTTTCGCAGCGCTCAAGCGAAATCGAAGCGTTGATTCGGGCGCATCAGGTGGTGATTGTTTGCGGCGAAACCGGCTCGGGCAAAACCACGCAGTTGCCGAAAATCTGTCTGGCGGCGGGGCGTGGGGAAGCGGGTTTGATCGGACACACACAACCACGACGAATGGCGGCGCGGGCGGTGGCGACACGGATCGCCGAGGAATTGAAAACGCCATTAGGCGAAGCTGTCGGTTTCAAAGTACGTTTCACCGATCACACCCGACCCGATGCGTACATCAAATTGATGACTGACGGCATTCTGCTGGCTGAAGCGCAACACGATCCCTGCTTGTCGCACTACGACACGATTATCGTCGATGAAGCGCACGAGCGCAGCCTTAACATTGATTTTCTTCTCGGTTATTTAAAGCAACTTCTCGCCAAACGTCCCGATTTGAAATTGATCATCACTTCGGCGACGCTTGATGCAGACCGCTTTGCCCGCCACTTCGGTACGGAGACGTCACCGGCGCCGGTCATCGAAGTGTCGGGACGCACGTATCCGGTGGACATTCGTTATCGCCCGTTGGGGCGTGAGAACGATGTCGGCGAGGATGCCGACGACGAAGAAGGGATGGAAGATGCGATTGCTGATACAGTCGAGGAATTGTGGCGCGGCGGTTCCGGCGACATTCTGGTATTTCTTCCGGGCGAGCGCGAAATTCGAGAGACCGCAGACGTATTGCGTCGCGCTTTGCAGCAACGTCCTTACGCGAGCCGTCTGGAAATCCTGCCGCTTTATGCGCGGCTGTCTGTCAGCGAACAGCAACGTATTTTCAGCAGAAGCGATGGACGGCGTATCGTGCTGTCAACCAACGTTGCGGAAACGTCGTTGACGGTGCCGGGCATTCGTTATGTGATTGATGCCGGTCTGGCGCGAATCAAACGTTACAGCCTTCGCAACAAAACAACCTTGTTGCGAATCGAAAAAATTTCCCGCGCAGCGGCCAGCCAGAGGGCAGGGCGCTGTGGTCGCATCGAGGCGGGCATCTGCGTCCGCTTGTACAGCGAAGACGATTTTCATGCGCGACCGGAATACACCGATCCCGAAATTTTGCGCTCGTCGCTGGCATCGGTGATTCTGCAAATGGCGGCGTTAAAGTTGGGACAGGCCGAATCTTTTCCGTTTGTCGATGCGCCGGGTTCTCGTGCCATTACCGATGGCTACCAATTGCTGCGCGAACTGGGCGCGATGGACGTTGACGGCAGTTTGACGCCGACGGGACGAGAACTTTCCCGTTTGCCGCTTGATCCGAGAATCGGGCGCATCGTGTTGGCGGCGCGTGAAAAAACCTGTCTTCCCGAAGCATTGGTCATCGCCAGCGCGTTGTCAGTGCCGGATGCGCGTGAACGACCGCTCGACAAGCAACAGGCCGCCGATCAGGCGCATTTGCATTTCCGCGATGAACGCTCCGATTTTCTGTCGCTGGTGACCTTGTGGGAATTTTTTACCGGCTTGAACGAAGAAAAACTGTCGCACCGCAAAACCGTTGAACGCTGTCGCGCACAGTTTGTTAACTACTTGCGATTACGCGAATGGCGCGATGTGCATCAGCAATTGGTCAATGCGTTGAAGGAAGAAAAATGGCAATGGAGCGAAGAACTTCCAAAGACATACACACCGGAACGTTACCGCACACTGCATGAAGCGTTGCTGACCGGATTGCTCTCGAACATCGGAACAAAGAGCGATGAGAGCGATGAATATCTGGGGGCGCGTGGCAACCGTTTTTTTGCACATCCGGGGAGCGGTGTTAAAAAAGGCGGACGTTGGTTGCTGGCAGCGGAGCTAACCGAAACTTCGCGTTTGTACGCACGGTGCGTCGCCAAAATCGAACCGGAATGGATTGAGACCGTTGCGGGTGACCGCGTGAACAGAGATTATTTCAGTCCGCGCTGGGACGAAAAACGTGGTGAAGTCACGGGATTTGAGCGCGTGCAATTGTACGGCCTGACGCTGGTGGCACGCAGACCGGTATCGTTTTCCCGCGTCGATCCGAAAGCGGCGCACGACGTTTTTGTGCGGGAAGCGCTGGTGCCCGGCGATCTGAAAACGAAAGGGGCGTTTCTGGCGCACAACCGGCAGCTTATTGACGACGTTGCCGAACTGGAACACAAAGCGCGGCGTCAGGATGTTCTGGTTGACGATGAAACGATGGCCGCTTTCTACTTCGAGCGTGTTCCGGTTGAAGTCAATTCGCTGGTGAGTTTTGAGCGTTGGCGCAAGGAAAGCGAACGCCACGATCCGCAACGTTTGTTTCTGACACGCGAACTTTTGATGCGGCATGCGGCGCGTTGGGTGACGGAAGATTTGTTTCCGGAAACGCTTGACGTACAAGGCAATGAGTTACCGCTCAAATACCGTTTTGAGCCGGAGCATCCGCTCGACGGCTTGACGCTGACCGTGCCGTTGACCTTGCTCAATCAGATCGACGCAGCGCGGATGTCCTGGCTGGTTCCCGGCATGGTGCGCGACAAGATTACCTGGTACTTCAAGGCGCTGCCGAAAGCGCAGCGCAACCGATTGGTGCCGTTGCCGGAAGCGGTGACCGCGTTTCTGGAAGCCACACCGTTCGGAGAACAAACGTTACCGAAAGCATTGTGCGTCTGGTATGAAAAAAGTTACGGCGGCAAACTGGAGTCGGACGGCTGGAAGGACGAGGATTTGCCGTTGCATCTTCGGGTTTCGTATGAAGTGATTGATGCTGACAAAAAACTATTGGCGCAGTCCCGCGACCTCTTGCAACTGCGACAGGAACTCAAAGAAATGGCGCAAGTCAGCTTGCGTGCCAGCGCGAGTGAAAGCCACGGCCCGTCGCTCGAAAAACACGGACTGCTGCGTTGGGATTTCGGCGAGTTACCGGAAACCCTGGCGCTCACGCATCAGGGACAAAAATGGACGGCGTATCCGGCGTTGGTCGATGAAGGGGATTCCGTCGCGCTGTTGCTGCGCGACACACAAGAAGCCGCTTTGCAGGAGACACGCGCCGGCATCGTGCGGCTGATTCGTCTTGCGCTCAAAGACTTGCTGACACGCTGGGAAAAACAACCGCCCGGATTTCAACAACCGGCGCTGCAATTAAAGCCGTTGATTCCCACGGATCGTTTGCTGGCGGACATACTCAATGCAGTGTGCGACCGCGCCTTTATCGGCGACGATCCGTTGCCGCGCAACGAAAAAGCATTCAACGAACAAATCAAACGCGCACGCACCCGTTTCGCCGCCGTAGCGGAAAGCGCCTTTCGTTTGCTGGCAGAAATGGCCGCCGAACATCAACAACTAACCTCTCGAATGAACGCTGCGCCCGGCGCACTCTCACGGCTTGTTCATGAACTGAAAGCACAACGCGATGCGTTGTTGTACCCCGGCTTTTTTTCGGCGACGCCCTGGCCGCAATTGACGCATTTGCCGCGCTACCTCAAAGCCATGGATCGCAGGATTGCCAAATATCCGGAAAGAATTGCACGGGATCAAAAACACGGCGCACAACTGCTCGCCTATTGGCAGCAATATCAGGAACGGTTGGCGCGTGATAAAAAAGAGCGAAAAGAGCGCAGCCACAACCCGCAACTTGAAGCATACCGCTGGCTGCTGGAAGAATTGCGGGTGTCGCTGTTCGCGCAAGAACTGAAAACGCCGGTGCCGGTTTCATTCCAGCGCGTCGAAAAAGCTTGGGCGATGCTTTGATCAGGTGAAATCTTTAACCACGAAAAACACGAAATGCACGAAAAGATTTAACCGCAAAGAATGCAAAGAACGCAAAGAAAAAATCGGCGTCATTGCGAGGAGCGAAGAATCGTAGGCTGGCGATGAGCGGCCTTTAGCCGCGAGCGAAGCGTGGCGGGAATCCCAGCGTTTTGCCTCACGCGGAGAACGCGGAGAGGAGCGCGGGCGTCCCGCCTCACGCGGAGGCGCGGAGAGCGCGGAGAAGGAAAGCCCCCTTTTGAAAGGGGGTGGCCGCCGAAGGCGGCGGGGGTTTGTTTCTCACGTGAAGGCGCGAAGAAGAACAAACCCTCTCCCCTCGCGGGAGAGGGTGGCCGAAGGCCGGGAGAGGGGGAGTAGATTCTGCGTCCTGCGACTTCGCGCAGGATGACGCGCTTCGCTACGCGCAGAA
>JAITMH010000173.1 GCA_031277445.1 Burkholderiales bacterium | reverse complement strand
GGGGCAGGGGGAGAGGGGTAAAACAAGCACCGCTCCCCCTCTCCCGCCCCTTCGGGGCACCCTCTCCCGCGAGGGGAGAGGGTGAAAAGCGTATGCGCTTGAAGCGAAAATGCTCTAGCGCACATGAGGCTTGCCCCGAAGGGGCATAATGTGAGTAACCGTCGGTGAAGCGAGCGTAGCGAGCGAAACCGGCGGCTCCAGACGCTCTCTGTATCCCAGCCCTGCAAGGGCTGAACAAAGCGCGGGTTCAGCCCTTGCAGGGCTGATACCCAAGTGGGATGGCTGTTGTCCGCCGGTTCCGCGCTCGCGTTGCTCGCGCTCCACCGACGGTTACTCACATGACGCGCCTGCGGCGCTGGTCGTTCACAAAGTTAGCGCTTATGCCACCACCACCACCCCGATCAAAATCACTTCGGGGGCAGGCTCTTGAAAGGAAGGGCTTTTTCTTCGCGGCGGCGCGCCTTCGCGTGAGATGGTTTTCTGGATTCCCGCTTTCGCGGGAATGACGGAGTTCTGACCTCTGACCTCTGACCTCTGCCTAATGGCAACGGCCATGCGTTCCGTGCGCGTGGCCATGTTCAATTTCTTCTTCGGTCGCCGCCCGTACATCAAGCACGGTGCATTCAAACAAAACACGCTGTCCGGCCAGTTCATGATTGCCGTCGAGTACCGCTTTTCCGTCTGAGATTTCGGTCACGCGCCACACTTGCACATCATCGTCGCCCGAAGACAGATAACCGCCGACAGCCGTATCGGGCGGCAGATCGTCAAGCGGTTCAAGTCGCACCAGCGCCGGATCGTAATCTCCGAACGCGTCCTCCGGCTCAAGCGACAGTTTGACCATATCGCCGACCACCTTGAAGTTCAACGCTTCTTCGGCCTTCGGAAAAATGCCGGAATAACCGCCGTGCAGGTAAGTCACCGGCGCGTCGCTTTTCTCTATCAACTCGCCGTCGCTATCGAGCAGTTTGAAATTCAGCGTCACCACAGCGTTGGCGAAAATTTTCATGTCGTCTCTCACAAAAAACGTTAACGGTTAAGCTCCTTGAAAACCTCCTCCTGAGAACGCGCTATGGCGTCGTCAAGCGAGCGGTCTTCCGGCGCATACATCTTGGCGCTACGGAGCGCGTTGATCGCTTCCTGATGCCGCCCCATCTCTTGCAGCGCGGTGCCCTGGCAGCGTCTCGGCGCCGGATTGGTCACCTCAAGTCTGGCCCAGGCCTGACAGCTTTCGTACGCACGTCTCCAGTCTTTCTTTTCGAGCAGCAACAAGCTCTCCTCACGAACATTGACGATGGCTTCGCGGAATTCTTCCAGCTTGCGCAGCCCTTCTGCGGCTTCCGGGTCGACCGGCGTCGGCGCTGGAGCGATTCTCTCTTGACCGCCTGCAATCTCGCTGCCTGTAAGCCCACTGCCTGTTGGCGGCGCTACCGGACTACGCGGTGTCGTCGGCGCGGTTACTGTCTCCGCGTCATGCCTGCGTTCAAGCTGATGAACCATCCAAAGTTCGGCTTCTATCCCTATCTCAAGCAACGGCTTTTGCCATGCCGCCATGTACATGAGCAACATGACGGCCAGACCAAGCCCTCCGACAATACCCGGTATGGCGGTGATCGGTGTGTGCGTCACCAGTACATCGTATTCTTCGTCCCAATCGGTTTCATCAAAACGTTCGGCCATCACCCGCGCTCGCGCCGCCGCAATCGGCGCCAGTGGCGCAAACCCCATCGCCACTCCCTGCCACCAGACGCGAAACGCCCGCTGCAACGCATAACGCCAGCAATCACCGGCGCTGCGCGGCGCATAAGGCGTCGATACCCGAAACTGGATGTAAACGCCAAACAGCCATTTCCCAAGCGTGGTTCCTCCCGCCGCCATCAACAACGCTTCGACCGGAATCCAGGAAAAGGTGATCAGCACCATTGCCACCAGCGGATTGCTGATGACTTGAAACAGCGCTTGTGGAACGATGTCGAGTTTGGCCAGCTCGTGCAACGGGAAAAACAGCAGCCAGCCCCACAGCGCGTAATCAAACAGCCGCGCCAGCGCCCGCCGCCAAAGACGGGGATAACTGGTTCGGCTAATCCGTCTTCGTTCCAGTTCGGTCAAGCGCAGTTGAAACACCCAACTCGGGTCTTCCGACAGAAAATTGCTTCCCAGAAAAACGGATTGTTTCCGTCGCCAACCTCTAATCGCTTCTTCGTCGGGAGTCCCCGACAGTTCGAAATCTTTTTCGCGGCGTCGTTGCCCCTGCCTCCCGCCGATACTGTAAAGCAATACCGCCAGCAGCAACCCGATGACCCAGACCCAGATTTGCCCCATGTCGAACGGCTTGATCGCGTATTCCCAGGTCACATAAAACAGCGCACCGATCAACAGCGCCGTCAGACCGGCGCTCAAACCCTGAGAGATTAACGAGCGCGAATAGCCGATGTTCTCGGTCAGTATCGGATGGTAATGCTGCATTGTCGGCGGCGACGGTACGCCCTTTGTCGTTTCGCCCTTGGCCGCATGCAACGACGTTCCGGTCATTTCTTCCGGCGTTTTCTCTGGCGTTTTTTCCGGCGCTTTTTCTGACGTTTTTTCCGGCGCCTGCTCCGGAGCAGTCTCCTGACTTTTCAGCAAATCCGCCGCCGAAGGAGGCGATGTTGAAGCCAGACGCGGCGGCGGTATCTGAAACCCAAAGTCGGCGTCTTCCGGCACCAGTTCCAGATTCGAGACCCGCTCCAGATTCGAAACCCGCTCCAGATTCGAGGCAGGCTTCGGTATCTCCCCCAGCGCTGTCACCAGACGCACTGCCGCCGTCTCATCGACATCGGCCAGCATGCCGTCCAGCGGATGCACCAGTTTTCCCTCTGCCGCCTGACGCAAAACAAAATCAATCCGCTGCTCCTCGCTGGCGTTCGACAGGCTCCACTCGACGTCATACAACTTGCGCCGACTTTTGTCGTTCAGGATTTGGCTCGCCTGATTGTAAAAACGAAGCGAATCCTCCAACACGCCGAAATTGTCGCGTGCTTTCTTGTAGTTTTCGCGCAAGGCCTGCCGCAGCCCGTGTCTAACCTCCCGGTCCGACGCCGTCTCCGATAAACCCAAAGCGCTGTAAATGGATGCCTGTTTCATTGCCAACGTTTTCCCCAATACGATGATTCTACCCTTGCCCCATCCTTTTCGTCGCCCCTTTTATCAACACAAGCGCAAATACCACAAACCATGCCCGCCGATTTTGGCTCGATCCCGGTTTTTCCACGATTCATGCCACCACCGCTTTCCCGCATGATTTTGCCTCATGATTTTGCCTCATTCCACAGCATTTTCCGCTTGTGACCGGCCACCGGTCGCGGTATGATGAATAGTTTGCAGCCTTCCGAAAGCCCTTTCGTGCCGTATTCTTTTTCCCTGTATGCCTGTTTTGCGCTTTTTTTCGGCTGGATGGCCTGCGGTCAGGCCGCCCCGTTAGCCGAGCAGGACATTCCGGCAATACCCGCCTCACAACAACCGGCTTCGCAGGAAATCGCCGTTTCCGCCCAGCCATCGGCTGACTTCGTTTGTCCGAACGATGCCCGAATCAGCGCCATCGGATGCTTTCTGGGCGCCGTTGAACACCTTTACACCGTCTGCCGACAAGTGAAGTCCATCGAATTGCTCGAATTCGGCTTTGATCAGGCCGAAGAAGGCCCGAACAGCTTGAAAAGCGAGTTTTGCCGCCGAAAGCAAAAAGCCAGCCTGCCGACGTATCTTGAAGCGGCGCAACGCGAGGCGCAGGTCATGTCGTCGTGTGAAGCGGTCTATATTTTGAACGATTTATATACCGTCTGGAGCGCTGCGATGACCGGCCTCCGTCTGCGTCCCAGCGAAGCCGAAGCCGAATACCAGCAACGGATCGCGCTGCCTTACCTCAGCTTTTCCGCCTACCGTCAACGGATACACGACGCGCTGACCAACGCCTACCAACAGCCCATACAAAACTGCCCCTTACCGGCAACATTCAAACCTTGACCGCCCCACTGTTTTCCAACATCGCCGCCGTCTTTTCCGAAGAAGGCGCACTGGCGCAATACCTGCCGGGTTTTCGACCGCGCCCCGGCCAACAGGCGATGGCGCACGCCATCGCAGAAACCATCCGCGAACGCCGCTGCCTGATCGCCGAAGCCGGCACCGGAACCGGAAAAACCTTCGCCTACCTCGTACCGGCGTTAACCGGCGGCGGCAAAGTCATCATTTCCACCGGCACCAAAACATTGCAAGACCAGCTTTTTGAACGCGACCTGCCGCTGGTGCGAGACGCATTGAAATTGCCGCTGTCGGTCGCCCTGCTCAAGGGGCGCAGCAATTACCTGTGCTTGCACCGAATCGCGCAAGCGCAGCACGAAGACCTGTTTCCTTCAAAACGGGATGCTCGCTATCTGAAAACCATCGTCTCATTCGCACGCACCACCGAACGCGGCGATCGCAGCGAACTTGCCGACATTCCCGACCACGCCGGAATCTGGCCGCTCGTCACTTCGACCCGCGACAATTGTCTCGGCTCCCATTGTGCGCACATCGACGATTGTTTCGTGACCAAAGCGCGCAAAGAAGCGCTGGACGCCGACGTGGTCGTGATCAACCACCATTTGTTTTTCGCCGACGCCCTGCTGCGCGAAGAAGGTTTGAGCGAATTGCTGCCCGCCTGCAACACCGTGATTCTCGACGAAGCACACCAGTTGCCCGACATCGCCACCGTTTTTTTTGGCAAACGTATCGGCAGCATGCAACTTCTTGAATTGGCGCGTGATGCCGAAATCGCCGTCCGCACCGGCGCCAGTGATCTCACCGAACTGCTTGCCCGCATCGACCGGCTGACGCTGGCAGTCCGGCAACTGCGTCTGGCGGCAGGAGAATTTCCCGGCAAACTCGCCGCCTCGCAACTTCTGTCGCTGCCGACATTCGCCGAAGCCTTGCAGGCGCTGACAAAAATACTTGGCGAAATAACCTCTGATCTGGGAACAGTCGCCGAACGCAGCGAAGACCTCAGCGCGGTTGCCGCCCGCGCACAAACACTGTCGCACGATTTGCGACAGTGGTGCGAAGTCAATGAAAATGCCGACGCAAATGCCAACGACTGCACTGCCGAAGATTACGAAGGCGAGATTTACGAAGATGAGATGCCGCTGATCCGATGGGCCGACCTCTCGCCGCACGGCTGGCAATTGCACGCATCACCGCTGTCGGTCGCGCCAATCTTTCGGAGCTTCGTCGAAAACTCGGCGCGAAGCTGGATACTGACTTCCGCGACCTTATCCGTCGCCGGACAATTCGCCCATTACCAACACGAACTCGGATTGGAAAGCGCCCAGACCGCACGCTGGGACAGCCCGTTCGACTACGAACACCAAGCTGTTCTGTACGTGCCGACAGGATTGCCGTTGCCAAATTCAAGAGAACACACCGACGCCGTGATCGACGCCGCGTTGCCGGTGCTTGCCGCAAGCCGTGGCCGCGCCTTCCTGCTGTTCACAACACACCGTGCGTTGCAACATGCGCACCAACGACTGCAAACCGTTTTCGCCGAACGTCGCTGGGATTGGCCGCTGCTTGCACAAGGCGAAGCCTCACGCTCAGAATTGCTGGAACGTTTTCGCATGGAAAAAAACGCCGTACTGCTTGGCGCTGCCAGCTTCTGGGAAGGCGTTGACGTTGCAGGCGATGCGCTGTCGCTCGTCGTCATCGACAAACTGCCGTTCGCGCCGCCCGATGATCCGCTACTCGCCGCCCGCCTCGAACACCTGAAAAAAAATGGCGGCGAACCGTTCTACGATTGGCAACTGCCGCAAGCCGCCATCAGCCTCAAACAAGGCGCAGGTCGTTTGATCCGCACCGAAACCGACTACGGCGTGCTGATGATTACCGACCCGCGCCTCGTCGAAAAACCTTACGGCAAACGGTTATGGCGCAGCCTTCCGCCAATGCGACGAACGCGGGAGTTGGGAGAAGTGGTGGCGTTTTTTGAGGCACGGAATTGAGAGTAGGTCGCTGGTGAGCGAGGCGAACCGCGACATTTGGAATCACGCGAAGCTGCGGAAACCGCGGAGGCCTGCGCAGGCTTATTGGACGTTTGGATGAGCCCGCCGCGGACACCCAAGTATTAC
>JAITMH010000149.1 GCA_031277445.1 Burkholderiales bacterium | reverse complement strand
CGCCGACGATGAACGCCTGAAACCCGGCGCTTTGCAGGCGGCGCACGACAATCAGCGCGGCTTCGTCGATGGCGTCGGCGCGAATATTGTGCTGGGCGGCGGTGTAAATGCGCGGCGCTTTTTTGAAACGCTGCGGCAAAAAACGGGTGATGAAACGGCCTATCATGAACGTTTAGAACGCGGACGTTGCTGTTGAAAGCGTGTGTGCGGCACAGGCCTGGCTACGGAAGTGGTCATGACGGGCAATGATAGCATGTCCGTTGGGTTGTCAACGGTTTGCCATTGGCCGGGAGCGAGGCCATCGAGCGTCCAGGGACCGATTCGGGTGCGGATAAGCCGCAAGGTCGGATGACCGACGGCAGCAGTCATTCGGCGCACCTGGCGGTTCCTGCCTTCGGTCAGTTGCAGTTCCAGCCAGGCGGTCGGGATGGCGGCGCGGAAGCGGATCGGCGGGGTGCGCGGCCACAAATCCGGCGGCTCATTGATCCGCCGGACTTCGGCGGGGCGGGTCATGCCGTCACGCAAAGCGACACCGTGCGCCAGACAGCGCAACGCCTCGTCGTCGGGAATGCCTTCGACCTGAACCCAGTAGGTTTTGACAAAACGACGCCCGGGATCGGCAATCTGCGCCTGCCAGGGGCCGCAGTCGGTGAGGATTAACAAGCCCTCGCTGTCGGCATCGAGCCGACCGGCAGCGTAAACGTCGGGAACGTCGATATAACCCGCCAGCGTCGGGCGAACGCCGCCGCCGGTGAATTGACACAGGACACCGCAGGGTTTGTGGAAGCGCAATAGCCGTGACACGAATAGGGATTCTGCAAGAAACAAACGTGAGAGAATAATACCCGCTTACGCAGCGGTTGCGGGAAACCTTTTTCGGATCGGCGCGCATTTTTGTTTTTCGTTTTATTTATCGGTGGAGAGTTCATGATGACGTACCAACACATTCAAGTGCCGAAGGACGGCACCCCCATTACGATTAACCCGGATGGCACCCTCAACGTATCCGACAACCCGATCATCCCGTACATCGAAGGCGATGGTATCGGCGCCGACATCACGCCGGTGATGATCAAAGTAGTCGATGCAGCAGTAGAAAAAGCCTACGGCGGCAAACGCAAACTGCACTGGATGGAAGTGTATGCCGGCGAAAAAGCAACGCGTGTTTACGATTCTCAAACATGGCTTCCTGATGAAACAATGCAAGCGCTGAAAGAATTCGTGGTTTCGATCAAAGGGCCGTTGACCACACCCGTCGGCGGTGGCATCCGTTCGCTCAACGTGGCGATGCGGCAAACGCTCGATCTTTACCTGTGCTTGCGACCGGTGCGCTACTTCAGCGGTGTTCCGAGTCCGGTGAAAGCGCCGGAGAAAGTCGATATGGTGATCTTCCGCGAGAACGCCGAAGACATTTACGCCGGAATCGAGTGGCCTGCCGAATCGGCAGAAGCGAAACAACTCATTTCCTACCTGACCAACGAAATGGGCGTGACCAAGATTCGCTTTCCGCAAACATCCGGCATCGGCGTCAAACCCGTTTCCCGTGAGGGCGCCGAGCGGCTGGTGCGTCGTGCGATACAGTACGCGATTGACCACGACCGGCGTTCGGTAACGCTGGTACACAAAGGCAACATCATGAAATACACCGAAGGCGCGTTCCGCGACTGGGGCTACGCATTGGCACAGCGCGAGTTCGGCGCGCAACCGATTGGCGACGGGCCCTGGAGCCTGGTCAAGAGCCCGAAAACAGGTCGTGAAATCGTAATCAAAGACGCCATCACCGACAACTTCCTCCAACAGATTCTGCTGGTGCCGGAAGACTTCGACGTGATCGCAACATTGAACCTGAATGGCGATTACATCTCCGATGCGCTGGCAGCGCAAGTCGGCGGTATCGGCATCGCACCGGGCGCCAACCTGTCCGACACAGCGGCAGTGTTTGAAGCAACACACGGGACAGCGCCGAAATTCGCCGGAACCGACACCATGAACCCCGGTTCTGAAATCCTGTCGGCGGAAATGATGCTGCGGCACATCGGCTGGACCATGGCGGCGGACGTGATCGTTGCTGCGATGGAAAAAACCATCCTCGCCAAAACCGTCACTATGGACTTCGCTCGCCTGATGCCGGACGCTCAAAAAGTATCGTGTTCGGGATTCGGTGAGCGGATGATTGTGCAGATGTAAGCAGGGATTAGGGATCAGGTATCAGGGATCAGGGATCAGATTCCCCTCTCCCGCTTGCGGGAGAGGGGTAGGGGAGAGGGTTGTCAGGTATCAGAGGTCAGGCATCAGGAATCAGAACTCCGTCATTCCCGCGAAAGCGGGAATCCAGAAAAAATGTATTCGAAAAGACGAAACCCGTGTGTTTTTGCCGATGCAAAGATTTTGAAGTTTGATGCTTTGGAAGGGCTGGATACCCGCTTTCGCGGGAATGACGGAGTTCAGATGCTTGATTTGACCTCTGATGCCTGATCACGCGAAGCCGCGAAGGTGTGTTTTAAAGCCCCCTTTTCAAAGGGGGTGTCGGCGAAGTCGGCGGGGGGGGCCTTCGGAGCGCGGGCGTCTCGCCCGCAACCCCATCTCACGCGGAGGCGCGGAGAATGCGGAGAAGACCTTCAACCACGAAAGACATGAAAATCACGAAGAAAAATAGCTGTCATTCTGCGACTCCGCTTCGCTTCGCGCAGTGAGTAACCTGGACAAGCGAAGCGCAGTCCGGGAGCCATCTTTCCGGCGCGAAGCGCCACTGCTAATCCGGCTTTTAGCCGTAACATGAAGCCACCGCCTTTAGGCGGTGGAGTATTCACAGCTTTTTCTCCCCGCCTCCACGTGAGATTGTTTTTCGTTTCTTTCGTGGATACGTTAAGATATCGGGATTCTTCTGCCGCTTTATTCAGGTAGCCATTCTCATGATTCTCAAACTGCCGACTGCTTTGACCTGGTTCCGGATTCTCCTGATTCCGGTGCTGATTGCGATTTACCATATACCGGAAACATGGCTGGTGCCTGAGGCGCGTAACTGGCTGGGGGCGGCGGTTTTTGTGGCGGCGGCGCTGACGGACTGGTTTGACGGTTATCTGGCGCGGGCGCTGGGCGCGACCAGCGCTTTTGGCGCTTTCCTTGATCCTGTTGCCGACAAGTTGATTGTGGCGGCGGCGCTGATTTTGCTGGTGCAACTGGAGCGGGCGGAATCTTATCTGGCGGTGATTATTATTGGCCGCGAGATCACGATCTCGGCATTGCGCGAATGGATGGCGCAACTGGGGCAGGTCAAGGGCATGGCGGTGGTGATGATCGGCAAGATCAAAACGGTGGCGCAGATGGTGGCGATTACGGCGCTGTTGTTGCATGAGCCGGTGATTCCGCATCTTTCGACGCCGTTGGTGGGGACGGTGGCGCTGTGGGTTGCCGTCGTTTTGACGCTGTTGTCGATGTTCCATTACTTGCGGCTTGCCGCGCCGTACCTCAAGGGCAAGCCGCCGGCCTGAAAAACAACGGTTTGTTTGTCAAAAGGAAACGCCTCGGAAACGCCGCGCTTGCCCGTTTCCGGAAAATCCGTTAAGGTATCAAACTATGCGTTGCGTTCATTCTTTTATCGCTGCCTCATCGCACGACTTTTCGAAGTCGTTAGCCTGCCGTTTGCTCGGCGGGCTGCTTCTGCTGCGCCTCGTGCGCGCCTGAATTTATCTCCTCTCTGTTGGTTTTTACGTGTACCTTTTCAAAAGAAAGGTGCGATGTTTTTGAATTTATTTCATTGAGTGATCCCCATGAAAACTGTTGTGAAACCTGATTCGCCTGCCGGAGTTACCTCCAAGTACAGTCCGTTTGCGCCGGTTCCATTGAATGACCGTACCTGGCCTGACCGAACCATTACCCATGCGCCGATCTGGTGCAGCGTCGATTTGCGCGATGGCAATCAGGCGCTGATCGAGCCGATGGACAGTGTTCGCAAGATGCGGCTTTACGGCTTGCTGGTCAAAATGGGCTACAAGGAGATTGAGGTCGGTTTTCCGTCGGCCTCGCAAACCGATTTCGATTTCGTCCGTAAATTGATCGACGAAAAACGGATTCCCGACGACGTAACGTTGCAAGTGCTGACGCAATCGCGTGAATCGCTGATCCGAAAGACGTTTGAGTCGTTGAAGGGCGTCAGACGCGCCATCGTGCATTTGTATAACTCAACTTCGGAAGCGCAGCGGCGCGTCGTGTTCCGAATGGACCGTCAAGGGGTGATTGATCTTGCGGTTTCGGGGGCGGAGATGATCCGCGATATTGCCCGCGACTATCCCGAAACGGATTGGCAATTTGAGTATTCGCCGGAAAGTTTTACGGCGACGGAACTGGATTTCGCTGCCGAGGTTTGCAATGCGGTTGCCGATGTTTGGCAACCGACGCCGCAGAAGAAAATGATCATCAATCTTCCGGCGACGGTGGAAGTGGCGACGCCCAACGTTTACGCGGATCAGATCGAATGGATGGGGCGGCATTTGACGCGCCGCGACTGTATCGTGCTGTCGGTGCATCCGCACAATGATCGCGGCTGCGCAGTGGCGGCGGCGGAACTGGCGCAGTTGGCGGGTGCGGATCGTGTTGAAGGTTGTTTGTTCGGGAACGGCGAGCGGACGGGCAACGTGTGTCTGTTGACGCTGGGGTTGAATCTTTATACGCAGGGTGTTGATCCCGAAATTGATTTTTCCGATATTAATGAAATCGTTCGCACGGTCGAGTATTGCAACCAGCTTCCGGTGCATCCGCGCCATCCTTACGGCGGCGATCTTGTCTTTACGGCTTTTTCCGGTTCGCATCAGGACGCGATCAAGAAAGGATTGGCGCAACACAAGGCCGATCTGGAAGCAGGGCGTTCGTTGTGGGACATTCCGTATCTGCCGATTGATCCGTCCGATGTCGGTCGCACTTACGAAGCGGTGATCCGCGTCAACAGTCAGTCGGGCAAGGGTGGTATTGCCTATTTGCTTGAACGCGATCATGGTTTGACGTTGCCGCGTTTATTGCAAATAGAGTTCAGTCAAATCATTCAAAGCATCACCGACGAAACCGGCAAGGAATTATCGTCGAATGATATTTTTCGGGCGTTTGAAAAAGAGTATCTCGAAGCCGCCGCGCCGGTGTTTGTCTATGAGCGGCATCGGACGCGACACAATGACGACGACAGCAGAACCGAACACCTGGAGGCGACGTTGAAACATCGCGGCGAATCCCGCGTGATTCACGGTAACGGCAACGGTCCGGTCGATGCTTTCGTGCAGGCGCTGCGCGACAGTTTCGGCTTGAATATTCATGTGTTGAATTACCACGAACACGCGACCGGAAGCGGTGAAGATGCTACGGCGGTCGCTTACGTGCAGTTGCGGATCGGCGAAGAAAATACGCTCTACGGCGTGGCGCTCGATCCGAATATTGTGACGGCGACGTTGAAAGCGGTGATCAGCGGCGTGAATCGGGCGGCGAAGCGTGGGTGGTTTTAGCTTTTCTCCCCTCTCCCCTTGTGGGAGAGGGGTCGGGGGAGAGGGGGCAAAACGAACGCATATCCCCCTCTCCCGCCCCTTCGGGGCACCCTCGTACGGATCCAAGCCAGGATGAGCAGTTCATCTACAATTTTACGGATATTAACGTCCTCC
>JAITMH010000101.1 GCA_031277445.1 Burkholderiales bacterium | reverse complement strand
ATTCAAATTCTGCAACGTCGCAGCAAAAACAATCCGGTGCTGATCGGCGAACCGGGTGTTGGCAAAACTGCGATTGTCGAAGGGCTGGCGCAACGCATCGTCAATGGCGAAGTGCCGGAAACATTGAAAAACAAACGGGTGCTGGCGCTCGATATGGCGGCGTTGCTGGCAGGCGCTAAATACCGTGGCGAATTCGAGGAGCGCCTGAAAGCCGTGTTGAAAGACATTGCTGCCGATGAAGGGCGCACCATTGTTTTCATCGACGAACTTCACACGATGGTCGGCGCGGGGAAAGCCGAAGGCGCGATTGACGCGGGCAACATGTTGAAACCGGCGCTGGCGCGTGGCGAACTGCACTGCGTCGGCGCGACCACGCTCGACGAATACCGCAAGTATGTTGAAAAAGACGCGGCGCTGGAGCGGCGTTTTCAGAAAGTGCTGGTCGATGAGCCGAGCGTCGAATCGACGATTGCCATTCTGCGCGGCTTACAAGAGCGTTACGAAATTCATCACGGCGTCGAAATCACTGATCCGGCGATTGTGGCGGCGGCGGAATTGTCGCACCGCTATATCACCGACCGTTTTCTTCCCGACAAAGCGATTGACCTGATCGACGAAGCGGCGGCGCGGATCAAAATGGAAATCGACTCCAAACCGGAAGCGATGGACAAACTCGACCGCCGCCTGATTCAGTTGAAGATCGAGCGCGAAGCGGTGAAGAAAGAAAAAGACGACGCTTCGCAAAAACGGCTGGCGTTGATCGAAGAAGAAATGACCCGACTCGGACAAGAGTACGCCGACCTCGACGAAATATGGAAAGCGGAAAAATCCAACATCGCCGGAACGCAGCACATCAAAGAATCCATCGACAAAGTGCGTCAGCAAATGGAAGAAGCGCGGCGACGCGGCGACTGGCAGGCGATGAGCGAATTGCAATACGGAAAACTGCCACAACTGGAAGCGCAGTTGAAAAAAGCGGATACCGCGCAGCCCAAAGAAAAAGCGCGTTTGTTGCGTACCGAAGTCGGCGCCGAAGAAATCGCCGAAGTCGTGTCGCGGGCAACCGGCATTCCGGTATCGAAAATGATGCAGGGCGAACGCGACAAGTTGCTGCACATGGAAACGCGCATACATCAGCGCGTTGTCGGGCAGGATGAGGCCGTGCGTCTGGTGTCGGATGCCGTGCGCCGTTCGCGTTCGGGTTTGTCCGACCCGAACCGGCCTTACGGTTCCTTCCTCTTTCTGGGACCGACCGGTGTCGGAAAAACCGAACTGACGCGAGCGTTGGCGGAGTTTTTATTCGACAGCGAACAGGCGCTGGTGCGCATCGACATGAGCGAATTTATGGAAAAACATTCCGTGGCGCGATTGATCGGTGCGCCGCCGGGATACGTCGGCTATGAAGAAGGCGGTTATCTGACCGAAGCCGTGCGACGCAAACCGTATGCGGTGATTCTGTTTGATGAAATCGAAAAAGCGCACCACGATGTTTTCAACGTGCTGCTGCAAGTGCTCGACGATGGTCGCCTGACCGATGGGCAGGGGCGCACCGTCGATTTCAAGAACACCGTGATCGTGATGACCTCAAACCTCGGGTCGCACCGGATTCAACAGATGGCCGACAGCGGCGGTGGGCAAAGCGCGATCAAAGAAGCGGTGATGGAAGAAGTGAAAACCCATTTTCGCCCCGAGTTTATTAACCGGATCGACGAAATCGTTGTCTTCCATCCGCTCGACGAAAAACACATCGCCGACATTGCGAAGATACAAATGCGTGCATTGGAAGCGCGGCTGGCGAAAATGGAAATACAGCTTGTGGTTGACGACAACGCGCTCGCCAAAGTCGCACGCGCCGGATTCGATCCGGTCTTTGGTGCGCGACCACTGAAACGTGCGATTCAACAGGAAATCGAAAACCCATTGGCGCGAGAACTGCTCGCCGGAAAATTCGCGTCGGGCGATACGGTGAAAGTCGTGCTTGGCGCGGAAGGGATTGGGTTTGTGAAAAAAACGGATTAACCGCAAAGAACGCAAAGAAAGCGTAGCCTGGACAAGCGAAGCGCAGTCCGGGAGCGTTATTTCCGGCGCGAAGCACAACCGTTGTGTTGTTGGACTGCGCCGCTTTGCGGCTGTCCAGCCTACTCCGGGCTATGCTTGCTCGGGATCATTGTGTGCAGCCAACAAGAAGCTTGCTTGCATCGCTTGCAATGCTGACGGATTTCCGTGCTTGGCGGCAATGAACGGTTCAAAGAACCAGAATTTCTGAGTGCGCCGACCACGCTGGAAGACAATGCCCATCGGACAAAACTCACGAGACCCACCGAACCGACGGAACGCCTGCACCGCAAGAGTGTAGCGTGACCAACGAGCACGCTGAGACCGATTAAGAACTGCAGAACCGGCAGGGAGCGCAGGAATGATCTGCTCCTCTATGTGGCTTTTCCACTTGGGGCTGTCCGAGTAGACGAGAACTACCCACCCAGGATACCGAAACCAGATGCATAGATGTAATAGACCGGACCAGAGGAAGTAAATAGCACCATACACAAGTAGGATCGGAGAGAAAAGAACGACCACTACAATAACAAGTAGCAGGCCAAGGTGTTCACCTAACCATCTACGCCTTCGAACAGCGGGATTACGATTGTCTGGCATTAGCACTAACTATATATAAACAAACTATCTTGAAAAAAGCAGTGTCGTCTAACTGATAAAGGTTGTCAATTCCTGCGCACAGCCGCTGGCGTTCGCTGCGCGATGATTCCGATCTTGCGTTTCAATGGTCTTCAGTTAGTTGCGATCGGCAACAGCGTGTTGCGTTGTGATGCGCAAGTCAAGAGCGCGCATTACTTTCAGAATGGTGTCGAAGCGCGGTTTTGATCCTGCGGCGAAAGTTTTGTAAAGACTCTCGCGCCCAAGTCCGGTCTTCGCTGCCAGATCCGCCATGCCACGCGCACGGGCGATATGACCCAGCGCATCAATGATTTCCTCGCTATCGCCGTCTTCAATAACCTGCGAGAAGTATTCTTGAATCAGCGCTTCACTGCTGAGGTAATTTGCGATGTCATAAGGGATGGTTTTAAG
>JAITMH010000094.1 GCA_031277445.1 Burkholderiales bacterium | reverse complement strand
TGGCTCGGCATGCCGATTGCCGACGTGTCGCAATTGAAAGCGGCGCTGTTCATTGGCAGCTTCCTGCGTCAGGATCAGCCGTTGCTGACGGCGCGGGTGCGGCAAGCGGCACGGCACGGCGCAACCATTTCAAGTCTTCACTCGGCGTACGCTGACTGGCATTTGCCGCTGGCGCACGAGAGGGTGGTGTCGCCATCACAACTGGTGGCAGCGTTGGCGGCGTTGGTGGTGGCAGCGCATCGTGAAGCGAAAGTGGCGCAAGCATTGCCGGCAGCGTTTAATGAAATAGAGCCATCGGAAAAAGCGTCGGAAAAAGACCTGGCTATTGTGCGCTCATTGCTGAAAGCGCCGGAGCGGGCGGCGATTTTCCTCGGCAGTTTTGCGCAGCAGCACGAACACGCGACGCTCTTGCATGCGCTGGCGCAGCGGCTGGCCGACTATACGGGAACAACCCTTGGTGTGCTGCCGGAAGCGGCCAACAGCGTCGGTCTGGCGCTGGCAGGCGCACAGCCGCAAGCAAACGGATTGAATACGCGCACGATGCTGGAAAAGCCGCGAAAAGCGTATGTGTTGCTTCACACGGAAGCGCCATTCGATGTTGCGCAAGGCGGCACGGCGCTGGTAGCGATGCGGCAAGCCGATTTCGTGCTTTCGCTTTCGCCTTTCCGACCGGCGGAAGAAGGTGTGTTGCCGGATGTTGTATTGCCGGTTGCGCCGTTCACCGAAACATCAGGAACGTTCATCAATATGGAAGGACGTGTCCAGTCGTTCCATGGTGTTGCGCCGCCGCTCGGTGAAACACGACCGGGCTGGCAAGTGATTGTTGCGTTGGCCGGACTGCTGGATCGTCCCTTTGATGAGACAACGCCGGAAGCGGTGCGCACATCGTGCGTGCCGTCGGCGGAAAGCGTTACGGCGCGTTTGTCGAACCGTGCGGAAATTGCGTTGCAGACGTTGCCGAAAACAGCGACGACAAAAACCGTGGAACGGGTTGCGGGTGTACCGATGTACCATTCTGATCCGCTGGTGCGCCGTGCGCCCTCGTTGCAGCGCACGGCGTTGGCCGCAGCACCGAAAGCAGCGATGAACGCGGCGCTGGCAACGCGGTTGAATCTCGTCAAAGGCGGGAGAGTGCAGATACGGCAAGGCGAAGCTAAAAACGCGGTCACGGCGATACTGTTCTGGGTGTGCGACGAAACGCTGCCGACGGATACCGTGCGTTTTGACATGGCGCATCCGTTGACCGCCGGTTTCGATGTGTGCGGAGAATTCCACCTGGAGGCGGCGCCATGATCCAGTGGTTGGCAGATTTCTTTGGCAGTATGGGCGCGACAGGTTTGGTGATCTGGACGATGATCAAAATTGTTTTGATCACGCTGCCGCTACCTTTATGCGTGGCATTCCTGACGTTGGCCGAGCGTCGCGTGATCGGTGCGATGCAATCGCGTTGCGGCCCCATCCGGGTAGGCCCCAACGGTATCTTGCAACCGTTTGCCGACGTGTTGAAGATGTTGTTCAAGGAAGCGGTGGTACCGGCACGCGCCAACCGCATGTTGTTCCGTTTTGCGCCGTTTTTGGCGCTGGTGCCCGCAGTCGCTGCCTGGGGGACGATGCCGTTTTCGGAAAACCTGTGGCTGGCCGATCTTAACGCCGGTTTGCTGTACATCATGATGATGTGTTCGATAGGCGTTTACGGCATCATTCTGGCGGGTTGGGCGTCCAACTCACGCTACGCGCTTCTCGGATCGCTGCGTTCGACCGCGCAACTGATTTCCTACGAACTGGCGATGGGATTCGCGCTGGTCGGCGTGATCTTGCTGACGAACACGCTGAACCTCGGCGACATTGTTCGCAATCAGACGGGCGGTTTTTTGCACTGGCATTTGTGGCCGCTTTTCCCGCTGTTTGTCGTTTACTTTATTTCGGGAATCGCCGAAACCAACCGCCACCCATTCGATATGGCGGAAGGCGAATCCGAACTGGTCGCCGGTTTTCACGTCGAGTATTCGGGGATTACGTTTGCGCTCTTTTTCCTCGCCGAATACATGAACATGATTTTGCTGTCGGCACTGGCGGCGACCCTGTTCCTCGGCGGCTGGATGGCGCCGCATCCGATATTCAATCAACTGCCGCTGCTGGGCGACGGGTTTTTGTGGCTGGCGCTCAAAGTTGCAGGACTGTTGTTCATTTTCCTGTGGGTGCGGGCGAGCTTTCCGCGCTACCGTTACGATCAAATCATGCGGCTCGGCTGGAAAATATTTATTCCGCTGACGCTGGTGTGGATTGTTGTCGTTGCGGTGGCGGTTCGGTGGTCGGCGTTGTTCGGAGGCGGCGCATGAACCGGCTGCGGCACTTTTTAAAGACCTGGCTGCTGCTGGAATTGCTCAGCGGGCTGTGGCTGACTTTTCGCCGGATGTTCAAACCGAAATTCACGGTACACGTCCCGGAAGAAAAAACACCGCAAGGCCCGCGCTTTCGCGGCCTGCATGCGCAGCGCCGTTATCCGAACGGTGAAGAACGCTGCATTGCCTGCAAACTGTGCGAGGCGGTTTGCCCGGCGCTGGCGATCACGATTGATCTTGCCGAGCGCGAGGACGGAACACGGCGCACAACGCGCTACGATGTCGATCTCAGCAAATGTATTTATTGCGGGCTGTGCATGGAAAGCTGCCCGGTCGATGCGATTGTGTTGACGCGGATTTACGAATACCACGGTGAGCAACACAGCGATTTGTATTTCACCAAAGACATGTTGTTGGCGATTGGCGATCATTACGAAGCGCAGATTGCCAAAAATCTGGAAGAAGACGCTCCCTACCGATGACACCATGAGGCTGACCACGACATGAGCTTTTCAGCGTTTCTTTTCTACGTGCTTGCAGTGATCCTGCTGGCGTCTGCCGTGCGTGTCGTAAGTGCGCGTCAGCCGGTGCATGCGGCATTGTCGCTGGTGCTGGCCTTCTTCACGATGGCGGCGTTGTGGATCACGCTGGGCGCCGAATTTCTTGGGCTGGCGTTGGTAGTGATTTACGTCGGAGCGGTGATGGTGCTGTTTTTGTTCGTGTTGATGATGCTCGACGTGCGGCAAACCGATCAGTCCCCGCGTTGGCGGCTTCATCTGGTTCCGGCGTTGGTGGTTGGCGCCGTGATGTTGGCGGAAATCGTGCTGCTGATCGTAAACGGCACCAGGACGAAGACGGAATCGCTGGAAACTTCGGCGTCGATGGAAAACACACGCGAACTTGGGGAACTGCTGTTTGAGGATTACCTGTATTCGCTGGAACTGGTGGCCGTGCTTTTGCTGGTCGGAATGATCGCGGCGATTGTTCTGACGCACCGTCAGAGTCGTTTTGCGAAACGGCAGGAACCGGCTGAACAGAATGCAGTGCGCCGTGATGACCGCCTGCGGATTGTGTCCATGCAGGCAGAGACAGAAACGGAAGACGACACCGTCCATTCGTCGGAAAAAAGGGAGCATTGAGATGCCGGGACTGGAACCGACACTGACGCATTATCTGTTGCTGGCAGCGGCGCTGCTGGTCATCAGTCTGGTCGGCATCATCGCCAACCGCCGCAACGTATTGGTGTTGCTGATGGCGGTGGAACTGGTGTTGCTGTCGGCGAACCTTAATTTCGTCGCGTTCTCGGCGTATTACAACGATTTGTCCGGTCAGGTGATGGCCATGTTTGTATTGGCGACGGTGGCGGTCGAATCGGCTGTCGGGTTGGCGTTACTGATTTTGCTGTTCCGCCGCCGTGGCAACATTGCCATACAAACGCTTGATGTGATGAAAGGATAGCCCAATGACAATGATGCTGGCGCTCATTCCGTTGCTGCCGTTGTTCGCTGCGCTGTTTGCCGGTTTTTTCGGTCGTCGCGTGCCGCGTCATTGGTCGCATTGGGTGTGCTGCGCGGCGGTGGGCATTTCTTTCATCCTTTCTGCTGTCGTATTGTATAAAGTGGTGGTTCTCGGCTTCACTGAGATCAATGTCACACTGTACACCTGGCTCGACCTCGGCAGCACAAAGCTGACCATCGGCTTTTTGGTTGATCCGCTATCGGCGTTGATGATGGTGGTTGTCACGCTGGTATCCTTTCTGGTGCATGTTTACACCATCGGCTACATGAAAGACGATCCCGGCTACGCACGCTTCTTTTCGTACATCGCGTTTTTCACGTTCTCGATGTTGATGCTGGTGATGTCGGACAACTTCCTGCAAATGTTCTTCGGCTGGGAAGGGGTCGGACTGGCATCGTACCTGCTGATCGGCTTCTGGCACACGCGCCCGTCGGCGACCAAAGCGGGAATGAAAGCGTTTCTGATGAACCGCGTCGGCGATTTTGGTTTCATCGTCGGTATCGGCTTGTTGTTTGCCACGTTGGGAACACTTAATTTTGGAGAAATTTTTGCGCGGGTTGACGAACTTCAAGGCTTGAATGTCTCGTTATGGCCGGGACTCGAATGGTCGTTGCTGACCGTTGCCTGCATCGGTCTTTTCGTCGGCGCGATGGGTAAGAGCGCGCAAGTGCCGCTACACACCTGGTTGCCCGATTCGATGGAAGGCCCGACACCGATCTCGGCGTTGATTCACGCGGCGACGATGGTCACTGCCGGTATTTTCATGGTGGCGCGGATGAGTCCGGTATTCGAAGGTTCGGATACGGCGCTGTCGCTCATGATCATTGTCGGCGCGACGACGGCAATCTCGATGGCGGTATTGGGATTGGTGCAAAACGATATCAAGCGGGTCGTCGCTTACTCGACATTGTCGCAACTGGGCTACATGACCGTAGCGCTGGGCGCGTCGGCCTATTCTGCGGCGATCTTTCATCTGATGACCCATGCGTTCTTCAAGGCATTGTTGTTCCTCGCTGCGGGGTCGGTCATCATCGCGCTGCATCATGAACAGGATTTGCGCAAGATGGGTGGTCTGCGGAAGCTGATGCCGATCACTTACGTGACATCGCTGATCGGCGCCTGGGCGCTGGTCGGGTTGCCGCCGTTCTCCGGATTTTTCTCGAAAGAACCGATCATCGAAGCAGCGCGTTTTGCGACAGTGACAGGACATACTTACGCGTACTGGGCGTTGACGCTGGGCGTATTCCTGACGGCTTGCTACACGTTCCGGATGATTTTCCTGGCGTTTCACGGAGCGCCACGTTATGGCGCCTCATCGCACGGATCTCATAAAGCGTCGCACAAAGAGCACCACGAAGCGCCCAAAGAATCGCCCAAAGTTGTCACGATACCGCTGATCGTGCTGGCGGTTTGCTCCGTGTTCGCCGGGATTCTGTTCATAACGCCGATGCTGTTCGGAGATTATTTCGGTACGTCGATTTACGGAAACTATGTTGCTCATGATGCGATGGCGAGGCTGTATGCCAACTGGCAGGGGGTTCTCCATTACCTCCTGCATGCGTTCCAGACGCTGCCGTTCTGGTTGGCGCTGGCGGGTATTGCGACCGCCTGGTATTTCACCCTGTCGGCGCCAACAGCGGCGGATCGACTGGTGAAAACGCTGGGCGCTGCGTATGGCGTGCTCAAACACCATTTCTACATTGACGCATTTTACGAGCGCGTGATCGTGCGAGGCACACATTCCGCAGCATCCTGGTTCGTGCGCGGCGGTGAACGTTTTTGGAGCGAAGGCGTACTGGTGCAAGGCACGACGCGACTGGTGCAGTGGGGCGCGCAATCATTGCGTTATCTGCAAACCGGCTACCTTTACCACTACGCTTTTGCAATGGTGCTGGGACTGCTGGTGCTGATGACCTGGTGGGGAATAAAAAAATGAACGTGCCGGTGCTTTCATTACTGATCTGGTTGCCGATCATCGCGGGCGTTGCGGTATTGGCGGTGCGCAACGTCGATGGCGGGCGACCATCTCGCTGGCTGGCAAACGCTGCGGCTTGGGCGGCGTTCTTTATCGCGGTCTATGTTCTTTGCCGTTTCCAATCCACTTCGGCAGCGATGCAGTTTTCCGAGCGCGTCATGTGGATTCCGTATTTCGGCATCGAATACTCGCTAGGGATCGACGGTTTGTCAGTGTTGTTTATAGGCATGAACGCACTGATCACGTTGCTGGTGATCGCCGCACAAAAGGCGGGCAGCAAAGGCAGCTATTTGTCGGCGTTGTTGATCACTTCGGGTTTGACCTACGGCGCTTTTTCGGCACGCGACGCCGTGTTGTTCTACATCTTCTTCGAGGCCATGCTGATCCCGATGTATCTGGTGATTGGCGTGTTCGGCGGCGCACAGCGGAAGTACGCGACCACCAAATTCTTCCTTTACACATTGTTCGGTTCGCTGTTCATGTTGCTGGCGCTGTTTTACCTTTACGGCGTATCGCAAACCTTTTCGCTGCAAGCCTGGCACCATTTGCCGCTCAGTCTGTACATGCAACTGATTCTGTTCGGCGCGTTTTTCATGGCGTTTGCGGTCAAAACACCGATGTGGCCGCTGCATGCCTGGGCGCCTGACGCGTATGCCGAAGCGCCGACCGGCGCTGCGATCATGCTGGCTTCGACCAAGATCGGCGCTTACGGTTTTCTGCGGCTGTTGTTGCCGATAGTTCCCGATGCCGCGCAAGTGTTGGCGCCCTGGATGATCGGCTTGTCTTTACTGGCCGTGATTTATTTCGGTTTCGTGGCGCTGGCGCAAACCGACCTCAAACGATTGATCGCTTATTCCTCCATCGCGCACATGGGGTTGGTGACGCTCGGCTTTTTCCTGTTCGATGCGGTGGCGTTGAAAGGCGCGGTGCTGTTGATGGTGTCGAACGGCCTCGTGGTCGCGGCGCTGTTCTTCTGCGCGGATTCGTTGGAGAAGCGTCTGGGCAGTTACCGGTTGACCGATTGCGGCGGAATCGTCAAAGCGATGCCCTGGCTCGCAACCTTGCTGGTGTTTTTTGCAATGGCGAATATCGGGTTGCCGGGAACGTCGGGCTTTGTCGGCGAATTTTTGGTGATACTGGGCGCCGTTGGCTACCAACTGGGTGTCGGATTGCTGGCGGCCACCGTGGTGGTGGTCGGCGCAGCTTACACGTTGTGGATGGTTCGGCGCGTGGTTTTCGGTCCGGTGACGCATTCGTCGGTCAGTGCGATAACTGATCTTGGGATGCGGGAACGTCTGTTATTAAGCGTGCTGGCGGCGGTCATGCTGGGATTCGGTCTTTGGCCGCAGCCGCTTCTGGGAATGGCGGACGCTTCGATCACACAACTGCTGGCGCATATGGCGCTGTCCAAACTCTGAGCGTGAGCGACAAAGCCATGACTTTTTCCCTGATACCTCTCCTTCCTGAACTGACGCTGTTGGCGGCGCTGTCGCTGATTCTGCTGATGGTGGCGCTGTACCCATCCCAGGACGGGACAGCTGCGTACAGGCTGACGCAACTGGCGTTGTGGGTTGCGTTGCTGGCGCTGTGGCTGACGCAAGACATCGAGGAACCGCAACTCATCATGAACGGCATGTTGCTGCGTAGTACGTCAACGCTGTTGATGCAGAGCGCCGCGTTGCTGGCGCTGTCGCTGGCGTTGCTCTATGGCCGCGCTTCGCTGATCCGGCAAAAACTGTGGCAGCCGGAAACCTTCATGTTGTTTCTGTGTTCGACGCTTGGTGTGCTGGCGGTAATCGGCGCCTACCATTTTGTGCCGCTGTTCGTCGGCCTGGAATTGATGGCGTTGCCGCTGTACGCGATGGTCGCGTTGCGCAAAGACGATGCGCTGTCGATAGAAGCCGGTCTCAAATACTTTTTCCTTGGCGCGCTGGCGTCGGGATTCATGCTCTATGGAATATCGCTCGTTTACGGAGCAACCGGTTCGCTGGGGCTGCTCGCTATCGCGCATCTGGCCGAAGGGTTCGGTTCCAGCAACACCTTGTTGCTCCTGGGGCTGATATTCATCGTCGCAGGACTGGCATTCAAACTGAGCGCGGTGCCGTTTCACATGTGGGCGCCGGATGTTTATCGCGGCGCACCGACATTAGTGACTTTGTTTATCAGCACCGTTCCGAAGCTGGCGGTTGTGGTGCTGTTGTTGCGCTTGATGAGCGGCCCGCTGTCGTCGTTATTGACGGAATGGCAAACCATGCTGGCGTTGCTTGCCGTACTCTCAATGATCGTCGGCGCGGTTGTCGCTATCGCGCAACCCAACCTGAAACGGATGTTGGCGTATTCGACCATCGGACACATGGGCTACTTGCTGCTCGGAGCGCTGGTCGGAAATACGGACGGTTCTTCGGCGGCAATGTTTTATATTTTGACGTATGCGTTGTCCAATCTGGTCGCGTTTGGAGTGTTGCTGTCAATGAACGAAACCTCGGACGGCGATAGCAAAAACGCGGACGGTAAAATCACGCTGAGTCGCGGTAGCGACCTCGAAGATTTTCGCGGCCTCTACCAACGCTCTCCCATCCGCGCCGTCCTGATGACGCTTGCGATGCTTTCGCTGGCCGGTGTACCGCCGCTTCTGGGTTTTTACGGCAAATTTGCAGTGATCGCCGTTGCATTGATTAACGGCTTTGTCTGGCTGTCGATCATCGCCATCCTCACTTCAGTCATCGCAGCGTTTTACTACCTGCGCGTCGTGCGGCTGATGCTTTTCTCAAGCCGAAGCGAAGGGGAGGGAGAGGGAGAAATACTTCCGGCGATAGGCGTTATCCCGCGCACCGTGTTGACACTGAACGGTCTGGCATTGCTGGCGTTGGGATTGTTCCCAAGTGTACTTCTGGACACAACGGCGCAAGCGCTGGCGTGGACTTTTGGATTGCTTTAGACCCAAACGTTGGGCTTCGCTTGCCCGAGCTTGCGGCGCTGACTGTATTTATCAACGCCGTAGGCTGGGATGGAGCGACCTGGAATCCCGGCTTCAAGTTTCGTAAAAAACCCAAAACGCTGGGATTACGCTGCGCTTCATCCCAGCCTACGCGGGCTTGAGAGTGTTTAAAGACGTTGGATACTTGTCTTTAGTATCGGACGCCAAGCATATTTTCAAGCATTGATGCACGTAGCAAGCGTAGCCTGGACAAGCGAAGCGCAGTCCGGGAACCTTCTTTCCGGCGCAAAGCGCCGCTAATTTGAATGTTGGGTTGTTGGACTGCGCCGCATTGCGGCTTGTCCAACCTACACGGGCTTAATTTTCTATGCGCTCTATGCGTTCTTTGCGGTTGTTTCTTCTGGATTGCTTCGCTACGCTCGCAATGACGGGTCAACCAATCATCCTCCCGCCGCGTCGGCGGTGGTATGTTGACAGGCGGCTCATGTTACTGGCGCTGTTGATATGGCAAATGGCGCAGGCCAGCGCGTCTGCCGCATCGGAAGATGGGGCGGCGGGCAGTTGAAGCAGTTGCTGAACCATGTGCTGTACTTGTTTTTTCTGCGCCTTGCCGTGCCCGACGACAGCTTGCTTGATCTGGTTTGCGGTGTATTCATACACCGGCAATCCCGCCATGACCAACGCCGTGATCGCGCCGCCACGCGCTTGCCCCAAGAGTAGCGTTGATGTTGGATTGACGTTGACGAAAACCAGTTCGACGCTGGCTTCGTCGGGGCGAAATTCACGAACGATGTGTGTCAGATCGTGGGCGATGATTCC
>JAITMH010000074.1 GCA_031277445.1 Burkholderiales bacterium | reverse complement strand
TTTTCTGGATTGCTTCGTCGCTTTCGCTCCTCGCAATGACGCCGATTTTTTCTTTGCGATCTTTGCGTTCTTTGCGGTTAATTTTTTTCGTGCCTTTCGTGTTTTTCGTGGTTAATGTTTTTCTTCTTCGCGGCTTCGCGCCTTCGCGTGAGACGCTTTTCTGATCCCTGATCCCTGGCCTCTGATCCCAGCCCCTCAAGGCACCGTCACAAACGTCGTCAATCCCAGCGCTTCGTTCAGGTGCGTGGCCGCCCGTTGCGCGTCGGCGCGTTGCGGGTAAGGCCCGATGAACACGCGGTATTTGCCGTCGTCGCGCTGCTGGATGCGGGCGCTGTAATGCGTGTCATCGAGAAGTCTTTGAACGTGCGTCAGAAATGTTTCGGCGTTCGCGGCATCGGCAAAAACGCCGAGTTGCACGATGACACCGCTGCCGACGGTTTGCAGCGCAGCGTCCGACGGCTGCGCGGCGGCGACTGTGGCTACTGCGACGGGCGCGACAGAAACGGCAGGCGCGCTGGTCGCTGAGGCGCCGGGCAGCACGGTTTCAACCAGAACTTCGCCGGTGCCGCTGGCGGCGATCCCGATCCGGTAAGCCGCCGCGTAAGAAAGGTCGATGAGACGGTTGTGCAAAAACGGGCCGCGATCATTGACGCGCACGACGACGCTCTTGCCGTTCGACACATTGGTGACGCGCACATACGACGGCAGCGGCAATGTCGGGTGCGCCGCGCTCATCGCAAACATGTCGTAAATCTCGCCGGTCGAGGTTTTGTTGCCGTGGAATTTTTTGCCGTACCAGGAGGCCGTTCCGCGTGCCTTGTACGGCGTTCGCGTTGTCGCCGGTACGTAGGTGCGCCCCAGAACAGTATAGGGGCGGTTGGCGAATCGGTGCAGCGGCTCGGCTCTTGGAACGGCATCGGGAATGGCGTCAAGGTTCACCGTTGTGCTGCCGGGGCCGTCGTCCTGATAGTAGCCGCCTTTCCCTGCGGGCGGTTTGGGAGCGCTCGAACAGGCGGCGAGCACGAGGGTCATGATGAGGAGGAGCAACAGGATGAAAAAGCTGTTGGTGTCCTTTTGGTTTAAGGGGATGCTCTCCCCTCTCTCCCCCTGCCACGCTCCCGCAACAAACCCCCGTCCGCCCCCGATCAAAAGCACTTTGGGGGCAGGCTCTTTGGCGGCCACCCCCTTTGAAAAGGGGGCTTTCTTTCTCCGCGCATTCCGCGTCTCCGCGTGAGATGAATTTTCCCTTGAGCGGTGTTGAATGTGTGTGTGGTGCATGACCCGATCCCCCATTGCTAAGTCGAAACCAGTTTCCGGTGTGTTTGAATGCTCATCAAAATACCGATGCAGATAAACAGCGAAAGCATTGCCGTCCCGCCGTAGGAGATAAACGGCAACGGAACGCCCACGACGGGCAGAATGCCGCTGACCATGCCCATGTTAACGGTGACGTAAGTAAAAAGCATCAGCGTGATGGCGCCGGCAAGCAGTCGGCCAAACAGTGACGACGCATGGCTGGCGATCATCAGCGCTCGCAACAACAGCGCTGTGTATAACATCAGCAACACGATGTTGCCGACCAGCCCGAATTCTTCGCTGTAAACGGCGAAGATGAAATCGGTGTGGCGTTCAGGAAGAAAGTCGAGGTGCGCCTGAGTGCCCTGCATCCAGCCTTTGCCGGTCAGTCCGCCGGAGCCGATGGCGATCTGCGACTGCAAGGTGTGGTAGCCGGAACGCAGCGGGTCGGCGGCGGGATTGAGAAATGCAAGCACCCGTTGTTTTTGGTAGTCGTGCGCGAGCAGCCAGATCAGCGGCACGGCGGTCGCCACCATCAGAAAAATGGTTTTCCAGGACAGCCGCGCCAGATACAGCACATAAAAACCGGACGCGGCAACAAGCAACGCCGTCCCCAAATCCGGCTGGCGTTTGATCAACCAGGCTGGCAACGCGATCAGCAGCATGGCGATCAGGAAATTACCGAAATTGATTCGCGCCTCAACTTTCTGAAAATACCAGGCAAGCAGCAGCGGCACGGCCAGTTTCAGCAGTTCGGACGGTTGGAAACGAAACCCGCCTATCGCCAGCCAGCGTTGCGAATTGTTGACGGTCACACCGAAAAACGCCACGGCAACGAGCAACAGCACACCGACGAGATAAAGCGGCAATGCGATTTGCGCCAGTCGGTGCGGCGGGATGTTGGCGACTATCCACATCACGACAAGCGCGACGCCGATGCTTTTCATCTGCTGCACGAAACGTCCGGTGTCCGGAAGCACGGCTGAAAACAGGACGACCGCGCCAACGGCAAGCAGGAGGAGCGTGATGGCCATCAGCGGCCCGTCGATGTGACGGGTAAAGCGCAGCCAGACAGTGGAAAAATGGTCGCGGATGGACATCACTCCTCCCAGCCTTCGCTGTCGCCGTCGGGTTTCGGAATCGTGGCGGTCTGTGCGCCGGTCAGATAATAATCGAACAGTGCGCGGGCAATCGGCCCTGCCGCACGAGCGCCGAAACCACCGTTTTCGACGATGATGGCTACGGCGATCACCGGCTTTTCAGCGGGCGCGTAGGCGATGAACCAGGCGTGGTCGCGCAAATGGTGTTTGACTTGCTCCTCGATGTAGCGTTCGCCGCGCAACGAAAAAACCTGAGCGGTGCCGGTTTTTCCGGCGCTGGTATAGGGCGCGTCTTTGAAGATGCGGGCAGCCGTGCCTTCGCGGTTGACATCGACCATGGCTTTCTTGATCGCGGCCAGATGCGCCGGTTTCAGATCGAGGCGGCGGGTTTCTTCCGGCAGCACTTCTTTCGTTTGGCCGGTCGTGCCGTCGATGATGCGTTTGACCAGATGCGGGCGATACGAAACGCCGTCGTTCGCCAACGTCGCGGTGGCATACGCCAGTTGCAGCGGCGTGGCATTGCTGTAACCCTGGCCGATTCCGGCGGAAACGGAATCGCCGAGATACCATCTGCGGTGTTCTTCGCGGTAACGCGAGCCGCTGAAACGTTCGCGCTTCCAGGCGCGTGACGGCAACACGCCGATGGCTTCGCCTTCGAGGTCGATGCCGGTTTTCTGTCCGAAACCGAATTGCGACATGAAACGGGCGGTGTCGTCGATGTCGGTTTCGCTGGCAAGCACGTAGTAATACGTGTCGCACGACACCACGATGGATTTGTGCATGTCAACGCGGCCATGACCGTCCGTTTTCTGGTCGCGGAAACGGTGCGCTCTTCCGGCGCCGGTGGGCAGATCGAAATAACCGGGGTCGCTGATGGCTTGCTCAGGAGTGCGCTTGCCCGAAACCAGCGCACCCAGCGCCAGAAACGGTTTGACGGTCGAACCGGGAGGATACGCGCCGCGCAGCGCCCGGTTCAGCAGCGGTTTGTCGGGCGAAGTGTTCAGCCTGTCCCAGTTGGCAACGTCGATGCCTTCAACGAACAGATTGGGATCGTAACCGGGCGTTGACGCCATCGCCAGAATTTCGCCGTTGTTCGGATCCATCGCCACCACAGCGCCTTTTGATTCGCCAAGCGCCTGTTCGGCGAGTTGCTGCAAACGCAAATCAATGGTGAGTTGCAGGTGATCGCCGGGGATCGGCGGCACCCGCGTCAGCGAACGCACCGCACGACCAAGCGCATCGACTTCAACTTCGTCAAATCCGACGATGCCGTGCAGGGTTTCTTCATACGACAATTCGACGCCGGTCTTGCCGATGTGGTCGGTGCCCTTGTAGTTAAGAAGGCTGCCGCTTCGGGTCAGTTGTTCAATGTCGCGGTCGTTGATGCGCCCGATGTGACCGAGAACGTGTGAGGCCGTTTCCCCAAGCGGGTATTGCCGGTAAAGCCGCGCCCGAATGTCAACGCCGGGGAAGCGGTATTTGTAAACGGCGAACCGCGCAACTTCTTCGTCGCTCAGTTTGGTTCGCAGCGGCAGGCTGTCGAAGTTGCGCGACTCGTCCATCGCACGACGAAAGCGGCGCAAATCGCGTGGTGTGATCTCGATCAGCTTGCCGAGTTGGGCCAGCGTGGTTTCAAGACGGTCGATTCGGGACGGCGTCAGTTCCAGCGTGTAAGCCGAAAAGCTCTGCGCCAGCGTGGTTCCGTTGCGGTCGCTGATCGTGCCGCGACTGGGCCCGACCGGCACGATGGCAATCCGGTTGTTTTCCGCCTGTGTCTGGTATTGCTGGTGGGCAATCACCTGCAAGTAAAAAACTCGTCCCAGCAACACGCCGAAAATCAACAACATGGCCAGCCCGGTCAACCACAAGCGTTTGCGGAACAAAAAGAGTTCGCGTATCGGATCGCGGATTTCGTGGCGGCGATGAAGCGACAGCCAACGGCGGAAACGGTGTCGTCTCATCCGGTCAAGCCTGCGGAAGAAGGCAACGGTTGGCGAAGCGACTTCATGGTGTTCATCTTGCTCAATGTTCCGACAACGCTGCACGCCTCTGCTGCCATTGCAACAAAAACTGCATCAACGGCCACAGCAATGCCGTCAGCGGCGGCACGATAAAATACGCCGCACTGGACAGTTCTCCGCCGCTCATCATGCGCACCAGAAACACGGCCAGCGCACAAAGTTCCAGCAACAGTGCAACAAACACGATTTGTTGCCACATCGGGAAACTGACGATGCGACGCCGAAAATAATCCGCGCCAAAAGCAAGCAACGTATAGGCAAGCGCATGTTGCCCCAGGACTGAGCCGTTGGCGACATCCATCACCAGACCCAACAGAAAACCGGTGCTGACACCGACAAACCGTGGCGCCCAGGTACACCAGTACAACAACGTCAGCGCAACCAATTCAGGCCGCCAGGGGGCAAACGTGTCGGACAGCGGAAACAGGTCGATCAGCAGTGTTATCAACAGCGTCACGGTGATGAACCAAAGCTTCGGCGGCGGCAGCAGCAGGTTCGGGTTGATCGGCTGAAGCGAGGGACCGCTGAATCGGGGCGGCGGCGATCGGGGTGGCAATGACGCGGGTTTCATGAAGTTCTCCTGTTGCCGGACGGTTTGCCGTTGTTTTTGCCACGGCTGCCGTTGCTTTTGCCATTGCTTTTACCTTCTCCGGACGGCGCCGCCGACGGAGAATCCATCGGCGCAGGCGTCAAGGCATCGACCACGAGCAAATAACGACTGCTGGCAACGCCGGCTGCCGGAGTCGCCGTGATGTGAACAAACGATTGTTCCGTATTGTTGTCGATGGCGGTCACGGTCGCCACCGCCAGTCCCGGCGGATAAACGCTTCCCAGTCCCGACGTGACAAGACGGTCGCCGATTCGGACATCCGCCGCCGGAGAAACAAAACGCAATTCCATCGGCACACCGGCGCCCATTCCGTAAAGCACGCTGCGCATACCGGTGCGTTCGATCTGCACCGGCGTGGTATGGTTTTTTTCGACCAGCAGCGTCACGTCGGACGTGAGCAGGGACACATGCGTGATCTGGCCGATCACGCCGTAAGGATCAAGAACGGCAGAGCTTTCCTTAATGCCGTGCATTTGCCCTTTGTCAATCGTGATTTTCTGGACGAACGGGTCGCGGGTGTCGTAAAGCATTTCAACGGCGTGGGTGCTGCGCGACGTTTGCGCTTTCAGTTGCAGCAATTCCCGGAGTCGGGCGTTTTCCTGTTGCGCGGTCTGCGCTTCCTGCGCGGTATTTCCCCAATCGAGAAGCAGTAGCGACAGCGCGGTATTTTGTCTTTCCAATGCTTTTTTGCTGGCGAAATACACGCCGATTTCTTGCGCAGCCGTCCGGGGCCAACGCGCCAATTGTTGTACGGGATATAACGCTACGGCGATACCGGCACGCAGTTTTTCCAGATGCTGATAACGGGTATCGACGAACAGCAGCAGCAGCGACAGCAGCGCAAAAAAAACGAAACGCGCCAGAATTGACGGCCCGCGATACAGATACGGAGGCGGGTCACCGGGAATCATGGGCGAAAATCAAAATTAACGCCCCTCTCCCCTTGCGGGAGAGGGGTTGGGGGAGAGGGGGAAAACTGAAACCCCATTTTCACTAAACCATCCCCACCCTAACCCTCCCCTTGAAGGGGAGGGAAAAAAGTGGTTGCGCTTGAACCGGCGTGGCTGGTCGGCGCTCCGCTCATGGCCTCGCGCAGGGTCGTCAATCCGTGGTGAAAAGGGCGGACAGTTTGTCAATGTCCTCTATCGCCTGACCACAGCCGCGAACCACACAGGTGAGCGGGTCGTCGGCAATAATGACAGGCAAGCCGGTTTCTTCCATCAACAAACGGTCCAGATCGCGCAGCAAAGCGCCCCCGCCGGTCAACACCATCCCGTGATCGGCGATGTCGGCGCCCAGTTCGGGAGGAGTGCGTTCCAGCGCACTTTTGACCGCCGAGACAATGCTGTTCAGCGGATCGCTCAGCGCTTCCAGAATCTCGTTGGACGAAACGGTGAAACTGCGCGGCACCCCTTCAGCGAGGTTGCGCCCCTTGATTTCCATTTCGCGCACTTCCGAACCCGGGAACGCCGAACCGATTCTTTTTTTGACTTCTTCGGCGGTCATTTCGCCGATCAACATGCCGTAATTGCGGCGGATGTAATTCACGATGGCTTCGTCGAAACGGTCGCCGCCGACGCGAACGCTACCGGCATAGACCATGCCGCCCAGCGAAATGACGCCCACTTCGGTGGTGCCGCCGCCGATGTCAACCACCATCGAACCGGTGGCTTCCGAAATCGGCAGGCCGGCGCCGATTGCCGCCGCCATCGGTTCTTCAATCAGGAAAACCTTGGAGGCGCCGGCTTCCAGTGCCGACTCGCGGATCGCACGGCGCTCGACCTGGGTCGAACCGCACGGCACGCAGATGATGATGCGCAAGTTGGGGGCGAACTGGAAGCGCAATTGCAAGGCTTTCTTGATGAACTCCTTGAGCATCTTTTCGGTGACGCGGAAATCGGCGATCACGCCGTCTTTCATCGGGCGCACGGCCTGAATGTTGCCGGGTGTGCGTCCGAGCATTTGCTTGGCGGCGACACCGACCGCCTGAATGGTGGTCTTGCCGTGAGAACCGCCTTCCTGACGAATGGCGACGACCGAAGGTTCGTCAAGCACCACGCCTTTGCCGCGCATGTAAACCAGTGTATTGGCGGTACCCAGATCAATCGCCAGGTCGCTGGAAAAATATCGTCCCAAAAAGCCGAGCATGGAATGTCCCAAAATAAGGGCTTTGCCAAAACGGGCAAAACCATAATAAACCGAGCCGGAAAAACCGGGCGCCTATAACAAAACTGCCAACAAAAACAACTGTGCGAAAACACACAGAGCGCGTCCCGCTCACTCGTGATGCGACTGCCGACTGCTTTTGTGTCCTCGCGTATGATAACCTATCTGTCTTTGTTTCTGCACAGCGTTTTTGTCCGGCGAACGCAAAAAGACCGGCTTAAGGCGCAGCGCTTTCAGATATTAGAACGGGATGGTTGATGGCACTTTCACAGAATGAAATTCAACGGATCGCGCACCTTGCGCGACTCGAAATCGACGAGGCCATGTTGCCGCAGTTGCAGCAACAGCTTGATTCGATTTTCGGCATGATTGACGTTTTATCCAGAATCGAGACCGATGGCGTGTCGCCCATGGCGCACACCCAGCCCTTGGCGTTGCCGCTGCGTGACGACAAAGTGACCGCGTTTGACCGGCGCGATGACTATCAACAAGGCGCGCCCGCCGTCCAGAACGGCCTTTATCTCGTGCCGAAGGTGATCGAATGAACCGGCAGGACATCGCTTACGCCACCGTCACCGAACTGGCGGCAGGACTGGCGGCAGGACAGTTTTCGGCGCTTGAACTGACCGATGAACTGCTGGCAAGAATCGCCGCCGCCCAGCCGACGCTCAATGCTTTTGTCAGCGTCGATCCCGACGGCGCCCGCACTGCGGCCAAAGCAGCGGACGCCGCACGTGCGAAAGGCGAGGCCGGGCCGCTGACCGGCATCCCGATTGCGCACAAGGATTTGTTTATGACGGAGGGGTTGCGCACCACCTGCTCGTCGAAAATGCTGGAACATTTCGTCGCCCCCTACGACGCGCATGTCGTCACCGCATTGAAACAGGCGGGTACCGTGCTGCTCGGCAAGACGGCGATGGACGAATTTGCGATGGGCAGCAGCTCTGAGACCTCGTTCTTTGGCCCCGTCCGCAATCCCTGGCAGCTTGATTCCGTGCCGGGCGGCAGCTCCGGCGGCGCGGCTGTTGCCGTGGCGGCGGGGCTGGTTCCGGCGTCCACCGGTTCCGACACGGGAGGCTCCATCCGGCAACCATCATCGTTCTGCGGCGTGACCGGCCTCAAACCGACCTACGGGATTTGCTCGCGTCACGGCATGGTGGCGTTTGCCTCCAGCCTCGATCAGGCCGGGCCGATGGCGCGCAGCGCCGAAGATTGCGCGTTGTTGCTGACCGCGATGGCTGGACACGACCCCCGCGACGCCACCTCGCTGCCGCGCCCGAAAGAAGATTACCGCCGCGAGATCGTAAAAACCGCGACGAAACCGCTTGACGGCATACGCATCGGCTTGCCCGAAGCCTTTTTCGGCGACGGCGTTGATGCGCCGGTCGTGGCCGCCGTAGAAGCGGCGCTGACCGAGCTGCGGGCGCTCGGCGCGGTCACCGTGCCCATCGCGTTGCCGAACATCGGCTATTCCGTGCCGGTCTATCACGTACTGGGACCGGCGGAGGCATCGTCGAACCTGTCGTGTTTCGACGGTGTGCGCTACGGCCATCGCGCCGCTCAATACACCGATTTGCTCGACATGTACAAAAAAACACGCGCCGAAGGATTCGGCGACGAAGTCAAGCGCCGCATTCTGATCGGCACCTACGTACTGTCGCACGGTTATTACGATGCGTACTATTTAAAGGCGCAAAAAGTGCGGCGACTGATCGCTGACGATTATCAAGCGGCTTTCAAACAATGCGATGTGATCCTCGGCCCCACGGTGCCGACGACCGCGCCGCTGCTGGGTTCACAAACGCAAGACCCGATCAAAATGTACCTGAACGATATCTTCACCATCGGCGCCAACCTGGCCGGAATTCCGGCGATGACGGCGCCCTGCGGCTTTACTTCAAACGGTTTGCCGATAGGCTTGCAATTGCAAGGCCCGTACTTTTCGGAAGCGCAACTGCTTAACATCGCGCACCGTTTCCAGCAAGTGACCGATTGGCACCGGCGGGTGCCGAAGGAGGCGAGCCATGCGTAACAGTCATTGGGAAATCGTCATCGGGCTGGAAACGCACGCGCAGTTGTCCACCGCGTCGAAATTGTTTTCCGGCGCGTCAACTGCATTCGGCGCTGCACCGAACGTCCACGCTTCGGCGATTGACCTGGCGTTGCCCGGCACACTGCCGGTCGCCAACGTCGGCGCTGTTGAACGTGCGATTCGTTTCGGTCTGGCAGTCGGCGCGACGGTCAACACGACGAGCCGGTTCGACCGCAAAAATTATTTCTATCCCGATTTGCCGCACGGCTACCAGATCAGTCAGTTTGAACAGCCGGTCGTGCAGGGCGGTGAGTTGGCCATCACGACCTCGACGGGACAGAAAACGGTGCGGTTGACACGAGCGCATCTCGAAGCAGATGCCGGGAAAAGTTTGCACGAAGACTTTCACGGGATGACCGGCATCGATTTGAATCGCGCCGGAACGCCGCTTCTCGAAATCGTCACCGAACCGGACATGGCAAGCGCCGAGGAAGCGGTCGCCTACGCAAAAGCGCTGCACGCGCTGGTGCGCTGGATCGGCATTTGCGATGGCAACATGCAGGAGGGCAGTTTCCGCTGCGACGCGAACGTCTCGGTGGGCGCCGCATCCGTACAACAAGACACCCGCTGCGAAATCAAAAACCTCAACAGCTTTCGCTTCATGGAAAAAGCGATTGAATTTGAAGTTCGCCGTCAAATCGAATTGATCGAAGACGGCGGGAAAGTCGTTCAGGAAACGCGGCTGTTTGATCCCGACACCGGCGAAACGCGCTCGATGCGAAGCAAAGAGGACGCGCACGATTACCGTTATTTTCCCGATCCCAATTTGCCGCCGCTGATGATCGG
>JAITMH010000194.1 GCA_031277445.1 Burkholderiales bacterium | reverse complement strand
CCGCACAGATTTTCCTGGCACGCGAACGGCCAATGCCGTAAATCGCCGTCAGTGCAACCTCTGTGTGTTGGTGGTTGGGAATGTTAACGCCAGCTATACGGGCCATCTTTTTACCCTATCCAATCAAATTTCATTAACCTTGCCGCTGCTTGTGGCGCGGATCTTCACAAATAACGCGTACAACGCGGTGGCGCCGGATGATTTTGCATTTCCGGCAAATCTTTTTCACTGAAGCGACGACTTTCATGGTTGACTCTCTATCTCACGTTTTAGTTATCCGCCGGTTTGCGGTTTGCTTCCCGGCGGGCTGCCTAGCACGATCTCACTTGGTTCGGAAAGTAATCCTAGCCCGCGATAAATCGTACGGCGTCATGTCCACGGTCACCTTATCGCCCGGCAAAATACGGATGTAATGCATCCGCATCTTTCCGGAGATATGTGCCAGTACCACATGGCCATTCTCCAACTTCACTCGAAACGTTGCGTTCGGCAACATTTCGATGACCTCACCCTGCATCTGGATGGTGTCTTCTTTGGCCATCAGCGAAACGCTCCGCCTTTAAAGTTGGCCTTTTTCAACAAACTTTCATACTGCTGCGACATCATATACGCCTGCACCTGCGACATGAAATCTATCGTCACGATCACCACGATCAACAACGAGGTGCCGCCGAAATAAAACGGTACGTTTTTCCAGGCGATCAGGAAGTTCGGAATGAAGCAAACGACCACCAGATACAACGACCCCAGCAACGTCAAGCGCAACATGATCTTTTCGAGATAATCGGCTGTGTGCTTGCCCGGACGGTAGCCGGGAATCAATGCGCCGCTCTTCTTCAGGTTGTCCGCCGTGTCTGTCGGTTTGTACTGCAACGCCGTATAGAAAAAGCAGAAGAAGATGATCGCCGCCGCATACAGCATTTCGTGCAACGGCTGACCCATTGCCAGCATCGCCGACACGTCTCTCAGGAAGAACGCAAACGGACCTTCACTGCCGCCGGCCATCTGCGACATCGTCATCGGAAACATAATGATCGCCGACGCAAAAATCGCCGGAATCACGCCTGCCATATTAAGCTTGAACGGCAGATACGAACTTTGCGCCGCCGCAACGCGGTTGCCGACTTGGCGCTTGGCGTATTGCACCAGCACTTTGCGCTGCGCCCGCTCAAAGAACACCACCACGCCGGTCACCACCACGACCAACACCGCCACGCCCAGCGCCAACGGAATCGAATACGCGCCGGTGTTAACGTTTTCAAGCGTCAATCCAATCGCGCTCGGCAATCCGGCGACGATACCGGCGCAGATGATTAACGAAATACCGTTGCCCAAACCGCGCTCGGTGATTTGCTCGCCCAGCCACATCAGGAACATTGTTCCGGTCACCAGCGTGATGGCGCACATCATCTTGAACGCAAATCCGGGCGCGAGAACCATTCCCTGCATTCCCTCAAACGCAACCGCCACGCCAAACCCTTGAATGAACGCCAGCAAAACGGTGAGGTAGCGGGTGTATTGAGTGATCTTGCGCCGACCTGCTTCGCCTTCTTTTTTGATCGCTTCCAGCGTCGGCACCATTGCCGAGAGCAGTTGCATGATAATGGACGCCGTAATGTACGGCATCACGCCCAGCGTCAAAATCGAGACGCGCTGCAATGCGCCTCCCGAAAAGAGGTCCATCATCCCCAGCAAACCGCCGCCGCCGCCCCGAAGCATTTCTTCGAGTACCGACGCGTTGATGCCGGGTACCGGGATGTGCGTCCCGATCCGGTACACAATCATTGCGCCCAGCAAGAACCACAGACGTTTTGCCAGATCGCCGTATTTGTTACCGCTTTTTGCAGCCGGATTGAATGTAGCCAAGAAAACTCCTGAACCAGTTTACTGCGCCTAGCGCACGTTACTTTTTCTTCGCCTTTTTCGGCGAACTTGACGATTCCGCAGGCGCCTCGATCAGCGTCACGCTACCGCCTGCCGCTTCAATCGCCGCTTTCGCGCCCTTCGTCACCAGAACGCCCGACAATTTGACTGCCTTGTCAATCGTTCCGGTCTTGATCACTTTGGCCGTTTTCGCCGACGACGTGAGCAGACCTGCCGCTTTCAGCGTCAAAAAATCAATTTCATCGACCGGCAAATGCGCCAGATCGCTCAACCGGACTTCGGCGACATCGCCACGGGACATCGACACAAAACCGCGCTTCGGCAGACGGCGTTGCAACGGCATTTGCCCGCCCTCGAAGCCCACTTTGTGGAAACCGCCCGAACGCGATTTCTGTCCTTTGTGGCCGCGTCCGCACGTTTTGCCCAGCCCCGAACCGATACCGCGACCGACACGACGACGCGGTTTTTTCGAGCCTTCTGCCGGTTGAATTGTATTTAATTGCATGATGATTACTCCGCCACTTTGAGCAGATAGCCCACTTTGTTGATCATGCCGCGCACCGACGGAGTGTCCACCAACTCAACCGTGTGATTGGTCCACTTCAGTCCCAAACCGCGCACCGTTTCACGGTGATCTTTCCGCGTTCCGGAAAGACCTTTCACCAGCGTCACTTTCACTTTCTTCGCCGCTGCCATGATTACGCTCCCAGAATGTCTTGAACCGTCTTGCCGCGCTTTGCCGCAATTTCCGACGGCGTATTGCAGGACTTCAGCGCATCCAGCGTCGCACGCACAATGTTGTACGGGTTGGTCGAACCATGGCACTTCGCCAGCACGTTGGTCACGCCGACCACATCAAACACAGCACGCATCGCGCCACCGGCGATGATGCCGGTACCTTCGGCGGCGGGCTGCATGTAAACACGTGTCGCACCGTGACGGCCTTCGACCGGATGGAACAAGGTGCCTTTTTTCAAGTTGACCTTGACCATGTTGCGGCGCGCCTGTTCCATCGCTTTTTGCACGGCGACCGGCACCTCTTTCGATTTGCCTTTACCGATACCGATCCGGCCATCACCATCACCGACCACGGTCAATGCCGCAAACGCCATGATGCGACCGCCCTTGACCACTTTGGTGACGCGATTGATGCCGATCATCTTCTCGCGCAAACCGTCGCTGCGCTCGTCCGCCACTTGTTGCTGCTGTTGTTGCTTCGCCATATCCGTTGCCTTTAGAACTTGAGGCCGGCCTCACGGGCCGCCTCCGCCAACGCTTGCACGCGGCCATGAAAACGATAACCGGCACGGTCAAACGCCACCGTTTCCACGCCAACCGCTTTCGCCCGCTCGGCAATGCGCTTTCCGATTTCCGTCGCTGCTGCGCGGTTGCCGCCGTTTTTCAGCGACTTGCGCGATTCCGCTTCCGCCGTCGAAGCGCTCGCCAGAACGCGATCACCGGTCGGCGCGATAACCTGCGCGTAAATGTGCGCATTGGAGCGATACACCACCAACCGAGTCTTGCACTGCTCGGCGATACGAACCCGGGTTTTGCGGGCGCGGCGCAGTCGAGCTTCTCTTTTTTCCATACCTGACCTCGTTCAACACGCAAGGCTTGCCTTGCCGGTTACTTCTTCTTGGTTTCCTTCAGAATCACGCGCTCTTCGGCATAGCGCACACCTTTGCCTTTATAAGGCTCCGGCGGGCGGTACGCACGGATGTTCGCAGCGCATAACCCAACTTTCTGCTTATCAATGCCCTTGAGGATGATTTCCGTCGGCTGCGGCATTTCGGCTTTGACGCCTTCCGGCAGCTTGTGAACCACCGGATGCGAAAAACCGA
>JAITMH010000188.1 GCA_031277445.1 Burkholderiales bacterium | reverse complement strand
CTTGTGAACCACCGGATGCGAAAAACCGAGCGACAGATTCAGCGCGTCACCAGCCAGTTGCGCACGGAAACCGACGCCCACCAGCATCAACTTGCGCTCGAAACCCTGCGTGACACCCTTAACCATATTCGCCACCAGTGCGCGCAACGTTCCTGACATTGCATGCGCTTCCGGCTTCAACATCTTGAAGAGCAGAGTATTGCCTTCTTTTTCGATGGACACACCATCGGTAAGCGGCTGCGTCAAAGTTCCCAGAGGGCCTTTGACCGTAATTTGATCGGCGCCCAGCGTCACCTCGACTTTGTCGGGCAGGGCTACCGGGCTGTTCGCAATACGTGACATGATGCTTTCTCCTTAAGCCACGATGCACAGCACTTCGCCGCCGATACCGGCTGCACGCGCTTTGCGATCCGTCATCACGCCGCGTGAGGTCGAAACCACCGCAATACCCAGTCCGTTCATCACCGGCGGAATGTCTCCCTTGCCGCGATAAATACGCAATCCAGGCCGCGATACCCGTTCGATTTTTTCAATCACCGGTTGTCCCGCGTAATACTTCAGCGCAATTTCCAGAACAGGTTTAATCGCATCGCCGGTCACCCGGAAATCCTCGATATAACCTTCATCTTTCAGCACTTCGGCGATAGCGGTTTTAACCTTCGAAGAAGGCATTTCCACCGTCGCCCGCTCTATCATTTGTGCGTTACGGATACGGGTCAACATATCCGCGATTGGATCAGTCATGCTCATGCATCACCTCGTTACCAACTGGCCTTGACGATGCCGGGAATTTCCCCCTTCATCGCGTACTCGCGCAACTTGCTGCGACCCAGTCCGAATTTACGAAACACGCCACGCGGACGCCCGGTCAACGCGCAACGGTTCCGCAAACGCGTCGGGTTGGCGTTACGCGGCAGCCGTTGCAGTTTCAGGCGCGCATCAAAGCGCTCCTCTTCGGAAACTTTGCTGTCCTGAATGATCGCCATCAGGGCTGCACGCTTTTTTTGGTATTTCGCCACCAGCTTCATTCGCTTCTGGTCGCGGTTGATCAAAGACAATTTCGCCATAACTCTTTAGCCCCTGAACGGGAATTTGAATGCCGCCAACAACGCTTTCGCTTCGGCATCGGTTTTCGCCGTCGTCGCCAGAGTGATGTTCAACCCGCGCAACGCGTCGATCTTGTCGTACTCGATTTCCGGAAAAATGATTTGTTCCTTGACGCCCATATTGAAATTGCCACGACCGTCGAAACTTTTACCGCCGACCCCGCGAAAGTCGCGCACACGAGGCAACGCCACCGTCACCAGGCGGTCGAAAAATTCAAACATTCTTTCACGGCGCAACGTCACCATGCACCCGATCGGGTAGCCTTCCCGAATCTTGAAACCGGCAATTGCCTTGCGTGCTTTGGTGACCACCGGTTTTTGTCCGGCGATCTTCTGCAAATCGGCAATCGCATTCTCCAGAATCTTCTTGTCCGCGACCGCTTCGCCCACGCCCATGTTAAGCACCACCTTGGTCAAGCGCGGCACTTCCATCACCGACTTGTAACCAAACTGCTTCATCAGCGCCGGCACGACTTCTTTCCGATAATATTCCTGCAAACGAGCCATCGTTATCCTCTATTCCTTAGCTACCAAGCTGCTCGCCGTTCGATTTGAAATAGCGCACCTTGCGGGGCGTCTCCCCCGGAATTTCGACCACCCGGATGCCGACACGGTCGGCCTTCTTCGACGAAGCATTCCAGATCGCCACATTGGAAACATGAATCGGCGTCTCCTTGACCAGAATGCCGCCCGGCTGATTTTTCATCGGATTCGGGCGCGTGTGGCGCTTAACCTGATTCACGCCGTTCACCAGCAAATACTCAGTATTGAGCACTTGAGCGACCTCACCCCGTTTGCCTTTGTCACGACCGGTGGTTACCACCACCTGATCACCTTTGCGAATTTTGAGCATGTCGGCCTCTAATTAAATCACTTCCGGCGCCAGCGACACGATCTTCATGAAGCGCTCGGTTCTCAGTTCACGCGTCACCGGACCGAAAATACGGGTTCCGATCGGTTCCAGCTTGTTATTCAACAGCACGGCGGCGTTGGAATCAAAACGCACCCGTGCGCCGTCATCGCGGCGAACACCGGCGGCCGTTCGCACAACGACCGCGCTATAAATCTCGCCCTTTTTGACGCGACCGCGTGGCGCCGCATCCTTGATGCTCACCTTGATGATGTCGCCGACACCGGCGTAACGGCGCTTGCTGCCGCCCAGCACCTTGATACACATCACCGAACGCGCACCCGTATTGTCGGCAACGTCCAGCACCGTTTGCATTTGAATCATGATCCACTCTCTCCAACTTAACCTGCCGCTTGGCGGCAGCCAGTCTTGGACCCCGTTTAAGGGGAACTGCGGCGTTATAGCCTCACCGCGAAAAGGCAAGTTGCGGATTATGGCAGGACTTTCCGACAAAAACAAGCCCCGCCACCGATTTTTTCTTCAGGAGGGGGGCGCTTTTGAAGTCCTCCCCTTCAAGGGGAGGATTTAGGTGGGGATGGGGTTCAGGTATCAGAACTCCGTCATTCCCGCGAAGCACGTAGGTTGGCGGTGAGCGTAGCGAACCCCAACGGGCTGGCCTCACGCGGAGACGCGGAGAGCGAGGAGAAAAGCTTTTAAACCACGAAAAACACGAAAGCCACGAAAAAAATAGCTGTCATTCTGCGCGAAGTCGCAGAATCCAAAAGAATTACCGCAAAGAACGCAAAGAGCGCAAAGAAAGGAGCGCGGGCGTCCCGCCCGCAACCCCGTTTCACGCGGAGAACGCGGAACGTGCTTTTCTCCCCTCTCCCGCTTGCGGGAGAGGGGTCGGGGGAGAGGGCGAAAGGTTTCTCTGGATTGCTTCGCTTTGCTCGCAATGACGCCGTTCTTCTTCCTGCCTTCGCGTGAAACGAGCAGGGCAGGTTTGAAACCTGCCCCTACGGAGTCTGATCCCCGATCTCTGACATCTGAACCCCATCCCCACCCCAGCCCTCCCCTTGAAGGGGAGGGAGCTTTCGTGTTCTTCGCGGCTTCGCGGCTTCGCGTGAGGCGGTTTTTCTGGATTCCCGCTTTCGCGGGAATGATGGAGTTCTGATCCCCGATTCCTGGCTTCTGATCCCTGACTACACGACCTGCGCTTTTTCCAGCACTGTCGATACCGCCCATGCTTTCGTCTTGGATATCTTGCGAGACGCCCTGATTTCCACGAGGTCGCCGAGCTTGCACTCGTTGCTCTCATCATGTGCCTGATATTTCGACGACCGGATCACCACTTTGCCGTACAGCGGATGTTTCACCCGCCGTTCGACCAGCACGGTCACGGTCTTGTCCCGTTTGTCGCTCACGACCCGACCGTTTAATGTCGCCACCAGCGGTTTCCGGGCGATCACGTCTTGCTGATCTGTCTGCGTCATGCTTGCTCCGCTTTCCGGCTCAGCAACCATTTCTACGTCTTGTTGATCTGTCTGCGTCATGCTTGCTCCGCTTTCTGGCTCAGGTAGGTGCGCACTCGCGCAATGTTACGGCGCACGTATTTCAGCTTCTGGTGGTTCTGAAGCTGCTGGGTCGCCAACTGCATGCGCAGGTTAAACTGCTCTTTCAGTAGCGCAAGCAGCTCTTTTTGCAACGCTTCCGGGGCTTTCTCCCGCAGCGTTTTCTTTGCGTCTTTTTTCATCGAAAACCTCTCTCGTCAACCGATCAGACGCTGCACGAAAACTGTCCGGAACGGCAGTTTGGCAGCCGCCAGCGCAAACGCTTCCCGCGCCAGTGTTTCATCCACGCCGTCCATTTCGTAGAGTACTTTGCCCGGCTGAATTTCCGCCACGTAGTACTCCGGTGCGCCTTTTCCGCTTCCCATCCGCACTTCCGCCGGCTTGGTCGAAATGGGTTTGTCCGGGAACACCCGAATCCAGATTCGACCGCCGCGCTTGATGTGACGGGTCATCGCCCGACGCGCCGCTTCTATCTGACGCGCTGTCAAACGTCCACGGGTCGTGGCCTTCAGACCATAGGTGCCAAAGCTGACTTTGGCGCCGACGGTCGCCAGACCGCGATTGCGCCCCTTTTGTTCTTTACGGTATTTTCTTCTAGCTGGCTGCAACATGGCTCTTTGCTCCTGAACGACGTGGCCGCTTCGGCGCTTCCGGTGCCGGCGCGGGGGCCGCAGCCGGTTCGGCGTTGTGCGCCATCATTTCGCCCTTGAAAACCCAAACTTTGATACCGATGATGCCGTAGGTCGTTTTTGCTTCGGCAACGCCGTAGTCGATGTTGGCGCGTAAAGTATGCAGCGGCACGCGGCCTTCGCGGTACCACTCGCTACGCGCAATTTCAGCGCCGTTCAATCGACCGGCGCTCATCGCTTTGATACCTTGTGCGCCCAGACGCATCGCGTTTTGCATCGCCCGCTTCATCGCACGGCGGAACATGATCCGCTTTTCCAACTGCTGGGCAATGGAGGCGGCGATCAGTGTCGCATCGACTTCGGGCTTGCGAACTTCTTCGATCCCGACTTCCACGGCCTGGTCGCCGACGACGCGGCGCATGTCGGCGCGCAAGATATCAATGTCCTCGCCTTTTCTGCCGATCACGACGCCCGGACGGGCGCTGTGTACGGTGATCTTGGCGCTCTTGGCGGTACGCTTGATCGTCACTTTTGAAACCGAGGCATGCGCCAGTTTCTTCTTCAGGTATTCCCGAATTTTGATGTCTTGAATCAGTGTCGGGGCGAACGTCTTGCTGTTGGCGTACCAGCTCGATGCCCAGTCCCGTGTCACGACAAGACGAAATCCGGTCGGATGAATCTTCTGTCCCATATCGGTTCCTTATTCGCCTTTTCCGTTGCCGTCACCGACAATCACACGGATATGGCAGGTCTGTTTGCCGATCACGTTGCCGCGCCCTTTGGCGCGTGCGCTGGTGCGCTTTAACGTCTCGGCCCTATCGACGTAAATCGTTTCGACACGAAGTTCGTCGATGTCCGCACCATCGTTGTGCTCGGCGTTGGCAATCGCCGACTCCAGCACTTTTTTGATGATGCGCGCACCTTTCTTGGTGCTGAACGTCAGAACATCAAGCGCCCGCGCCACCGGCAAACCCCGAACCTGGTCGGCAACCAGCCGCCCTTTCTGGGCCGACAGGCGAACACTGTACAAAACTGCTGTAGTTCCCATGGTTCCCGTTCCTTTACTTCTTACCGGCCGACGCCTTTTTGTCGGCGGCGTGCCCTTTGAATGTCCGCGTCAGCGCGAATTCACCCAGTTTGTGGCCGACCATGTTTTCGGTCACATACACCGGCACATGCTGCCGCCCGTTGTGTACCGCAATGGTCAAACCGACGAAATCCGGCGTCACCGTCGAGCGGCGCGACCAGGTTTTGATCGGACGCTTGTCGTTCCTGTCACGCGCAGCATCGACCTTTCTGATCAGATGCTCGTCAACAAACGGTCCTTTTTTGATTGAGCGTGCCATGTGTGATTACCCTTTCGCCGCGTTCCGACGACGTACAATCATCGCATCGGTGCGTTTGTTGCTACGTGTCTTATAACCCTTGGCCGGTTGACCCCAGGGCGATACCGGATGATGACGTCCACCACCGCCATTGCCGCGACCGCCCATCGGGTGATCGACGGGATTCATTGCAATCGCACGGGTTTGCGGACGGATGCCGCGCCAGCGGTTGCCTCCGGCTTTGCCGATTTGTCGCAAGCTGTGTTCGCCGTTACCGACTTCTCCAATCGTTGCACGGCAATTCACATGCACTCTGCGAATCTCGCCGGAACGCAAACGCAGTTGCGCGTAGTTGCCTTCACGCGCCAGCAGTTGCACCGACGTACCGGCTGAACGCGCCAGTTTGGCGCCGCCGCCGGGCTGCATTTCGATGCAGTGGATCGTCGTACCGACCGGAATGTTGCGAACCGGCAACGTGTTACCCGCCTTGATCGGCGCATCGGCGCCGGAAAACAGGGTTTGCCCGACTGCAACACCGCGTGGCGCAATGATGTAGCGGCGCTCGCCGTCGGCGTAGCACAGCAACGCCAGATGTGCGCTGCGGTTCGGATCGTATTCGAGCCGCTCCACTTTGCCGGGAATGCCGTCTTTGTTGCGGCGAAAATCGACGATCCGGTAATGTTGTTTGTGTCCGCCACCTTTGTGACGCGAGGTGATCCGGCCATGGTGGTTGCGCCCCGAACCGCGTTTCTGGCTTTCGACCAGCGACGCTTCCGGACGGCCTTTGTGCAAGCCCGGCGTTACCACTTTGATCTGACCACGGCGTCCCGCCGAAGTCGGTTTCATTTTAATCACTGCCATGATCAGGCCTCCTGCGCGAAGTTGATTTCCTGACCCGGTTTCAGGCTGACGTAAGCTTTCTTCCAGCCACGCTGCCGACCGACTGTCCGGCCAAAACGCTTCTCTTTGCCATGCACATTAAGCACGGACACGTCTTTAACCTTGACTTTGAACAGCCATTCGACCGCCGCTTTGATTTCCGGTTTGGTCGCATCGTTGACGACGCGGAGAATCACTTGGTTGCGGGCGTCTCCCAGATACGTACTCTTTTCGGAAACGACCGGCGCCAGAATCAGCGTCATCAAGCGCTCAGGATTGTATTTGGGCGTATTTGTTGGCGCGGCGCTCATCCCAGCATCTCCTCGAATTGGGTAACGGCCGCTTTGGTCATCACCACATGGTTAAAGCGCAACAGGCTGACCGGATCGACTTCGTGCGGCATCAGCACCAGCACATTCTCAAGATTGCGCGATGCCAGATACAGGTTTTCGTCGAATTGTTCGACCACCAGCAGAATCTTGCCATCAAACCCCAGCTCTTTCATCTTGGCGCTGAGTTGTTTGGTCTTGGGCGTATCGACCGCCATCGTCTCAACCACGTTCAAGCGCTCGTCACGCACCAGTTGCGAAAGAATCGCCGCCATTCCGGCGCGGTACATCTTGCGGTTGACCTTCTGCGTGAAATTTTCGTCCGGCATGCTCGGAAAAATCTTGCCGCCGCCCCGCCAGATCGGGCTGTTGGCTTGTCCGGCGCGAGCGCGTCCGGTTCCTTTTTGCCGCCAGGGTTTTTTGTGCGACTTGTTGATGTCGGCGCGGCCTTTTTGCGCCCGTGTGCCCTGCCGTCCGTTGGCCTGATAGGCAACGACGATCTGGTGTACCAGCGCTTCATTGTATTCGCGTGCGAACAGCGCATCAGAAGCAGCGATGGTCGCCGTTTTCTGTCCCTGCTCGTTAATCAATCGGAGTTCCATCGTCACGCTCCTTTCCTGGCCGGCGCTTTGACCGCCGGGCGCACAACGATGTGACCGCCTTCCGAACCGGGCACCGAACCCTTGATCAGCAGCAGTCCGCGCTCGGCGTCGATACGCACAACGCTTAATGTCTGCACGGTACGTTGTTCGCCGCCGTAATGCCCCGTCATCTTCTTGCCCGGAAACACACGTCCGGGGTCCTGCGCCATCCCGATGGAACCGGGCGCACGAAGCGTCACCGAGTTACCGTGCGATGCGCGGTTGGAACTGAAGTTGTGACGGCGAATCACCCCCGAAAAACCACGCCCTTTGGTCACTCCGGTCACATCGACCAACTGGCCGACGGCAAAAGTGTCCAAGGCAACCACATCGCCCGGCTTGAAATTCGAGAGTTCTTCCGGCGTCACCGGAAATTCTTTTAACAGCTCACCGGCTTCGGCGCCCGCTTTAGCGAGATGTCCGGCCAGCGGCTTCGTGACACGCGTCGCCCGCCGCCGACCAAACGCAACCTGCACGGCGGCATAGCCGTCCGTTTCAGGCGTTTTGATCTGGGTGACGCGGTTGTTGGCAACATCCAGCACCGTTACCGGGACGGAAACACCGTCGTCGGTAAAGACACGGGTCATGCCGATCTTGCGACCCACAAGTCCAAGGCTCATGTCTTCCTCTTATAAAAAACCCGGTTTCCCGGGCGCCGGTTACAATCGACCGACCCCTCACTTCAGGTACCCGATGCGCCTAAAGGCTTCCATCGGCTACCACTTCCTGTTGCTTCTCCCTGTCGCCCGATTTCGGGCGGTTGGGTATTTTACTGCAATTTGATCTCAACATCGACCCCCGCCGGTAAATCCAGTTTCATTAACTGATCTACTGTCTTGTCGGTCGGATCGACGATGTCCATCAGCCGCAGGTGCGTCCGAATCTCGAACTGATCACGCGACGTCTTGTTGACGTGCGGCGAGCGCAAAACGTCATAACGCTCGATCTTGGTCGGCAGCGGCACTGGGCCTTTGACCACCGCGCCGGAGCGTTTGGCCGTTTCGACGATTTCCATCGCCGACTGATCGATCAGCTTGTAGTCAAACGCCTTGAGGCGAATACGAATACGTTGGCTTTGCATGTTGTGCCCTATGTTGTACCTTTTAAGGGCGAGCGACCCGAAACTGCACGGGTCGCGCCGCTATCTTTTTTCTCAGTTACTACGTTACTCAATAACCTTCGCCACGACCCCGGCGCCGACCGTCCGGCCACCTTCGCGGATCGCAAAGCGCAAGCCTTCTTCCATCGCGATCGGAGAGATCAGTTTGACGGTGATCGATACGTTCTCGCCCGGCATCACCATTTCGGTGCCCGCAGGAAGGTCAACGCTGCCGGTCACGTCGGTGGTTCTGAAGTAGAACTGCGGTCGGTAGTTGCTGAAGAACGGGGTGTGGCGCCCGCCTTCTTCTTTGCTCAGGACATAGACTTCGGCCTGGAAGTGGGTGTGCGGGGTGATGCTGCCGGGTTTGGCAAGCACTTGACCACGCTCGACGTCTTCGCGTTTGGTGCCGCGAAGCAGGATGCCAACGTTGTCTCCGGCTTGTCCCTGGTCGAGCAGTTTGCGGAACATTTCGACGCCGGTGCAGACGGTTTTGACGGTCGGGCGGATGCCGACGATTTCGATTTCTTCGCCTACTTTGATGATGCCGCGTTCTGCGCGTCCGGTGACGACGGTGCCGCGTCCGGAGATGGAGAAGACGTCTTCGACGGGCATCAGGAACGGGCCGTCGATGGC
>JAITMH010000170.1 GCA_031277445.1 Burkholderiales bacterium | reverse complement strand
TCCATCGCTGAAATCCGAGATACTGTTCAAAAACGCTTGACAGAACACAATAAGCCCTCGTAAAGTTCCCAAAAATAGGTTATCAAGAAAGACAACCAATTTTGGTGGTAATGTACCCTCAAATTTAGGAACCCGCAAGAGGTGAGGCAATGAAATTAAACGATTACATCCAGATAGGCATAAATACAACAGGCAGCGGAGCGGAACTATCCAGAAGACTGGACATGCTCTACAACAATTTTTGTGACGCAAAAGCAGAAAAAAGAGGTCTACCCTCTCATGCTTGCGTCAAACTGGCCGAGATCATTAACGCTGACCCGCTTGAAGTGATCGCGGCCAGCGAAATGGTGACGGAAAAGAAACCGGAGCGTCAGGCACTATGGAGACGGGTTTTAGAGCACCGACACGCGGCCGCAATGACCTTCTGTTTTGCCCTTGTCACTGGATTTTTGACGTCAGAGGAAACAAGTCTCTTTATAACCAGCAGCTTACAAGCCGAAAAAATACATTCTTTTTATATTATGTCAAATTAAAAAGCCGGGAACTTTCCCTTTGAATCATAGGCGTCTATTTGTCGCACTCTGGCCTTCCCCTGCCGTTCAGCGCGAATTGGCGGCGCTGGCACCGGACAAGCCGCACGGAACCCCTGTTCGACCGGAAAACCTGCACCTGACGCTGGCGTTGCTTGCTACCGGCACGCACTCTCGGGCCTAACGTTCGAACCGGTTGCACTGGATATTCACCAACTGGGTTTCTGGCGGGAGCCTCGCATCCTGTGGGCTGGCCCAAAAGAAACACCGGCGGCGTTGATCGCGCTGGTCGAAGATATTCACGCGCTATTGCAGCCATGCGGGTTTACCCCGGAGACACGCCCTTTTCGCGCACATATCACGCTGAGGCGCAAATACCCCGGGCAAGCTCCCGATTGGGGGGCCACCGATACGCTGGCTTGCTGATACAGTGGCGCTGGTGTGGTCGCAAAGCACGCCGCAAGGTGTTTGCTATCGACCTTTATTGAAGATACAGCGCCCTACCCCGCCCGGAGCGTTTTCGGTTTAAGTGAACACACTCCTGTGAGAAACTGCTGCAAGTCATGAAAAATCATCCACCAACACCAACCCCCGCTTCGCTCATCGAAGCGCGTTACGGTAAAACGCACCCGTTCGGCGCCGCTTTGCCGGAGTTCAACAAAACCCTGGAAACGCTTTTGGCGCACCGCTCGGTGCGCTCGTTCATGGAAACGCCGTTGCCTTCGGGAACGTTGGAATGTTTGATTGCCGCCGCGCAATCGGCGCCCTCCTCCTGCAATCTGCAAATGTGGAGCGTTGTCGCCGTTGAAGACAGCGCACGTAAAGCGCGGCTGGCGGACTATGCCGGTCAACAAAGACACATCAAGCAGGCGCCGGCGCTGCTCATCTTTCTGACCGATATGGCCATGCTTCACGAAACGGCCACGGCTGAAAAAGTTTCAATTGATGGTATTGATTATCTCGACACTTTTCTGATGGCCGCCATTGACGCGACGCTCGCCGCGCAGAATGTTGCGACCGCTGCCGAATCAATGGGCTTTGGCACGGTTTACGCCGGTGCTATCCGCAACCAGCCCGAAGACGTGGTACATGAACTAAACCTGCCGTTGCATGTTTTTCCGATATTCGGACTTTGCATCGGTTATCCCGATCCTGAACGTCCGGCACAAATCAAGCCGCGTCTGCCGCAACGCGCCGTTCTGCACCATGAGCAATACTCGAACCACGACACACGACAAGCGATTGCCGACTACGACGTGACCATGGCTGCGTTTTACCGCGCCTATCGGGAAGCTGGCGCCACTTGGTCGAAGCAGTCGCTGGCCCGTTTGCGCGATCCGGAATCACTGGCGGGACGTGACCGCTTGAGAGAAGCGGTTCTCAAGCAGAGTATTTTGTTGAAGTGAAATACGGTGGATTGCGGCACCCGATCAAAAGCACTTCGCCTTATCCACCTTACCCTTGCTCGAAAATAGCTCTTGAAATTCTATTCAACGAGTTTCGATAAGGAGCGGCAACATAAGTCATGGGCGGCAAAGCATGCGAAAAACGCGCCTTTCAGCGCGTCGTTTCTGCTTATTGGACGTTTGGATGGGACGCCAGCCCTCAAAAACCGAAAACCGGCGCTCTAAGCGCCGGTTTTTGCATCACACCATCAAGAACACGCGCCTATTATTGATTGGCGACATCGCCCCGCACATTGACCGTGATCGTCGCCGTCACGTCAGTATGCAGTACCAATATTGCCGGATGATCGCCGACCTGCTTCATCGGGCCTTCCGGCAACCGCACCATCGAACGGTCGAGATGGATAAAGCCTTTCTCCTTCAATGCTTCGACGATATCGACGTTGGTGACGGAACCGTACAGACGGCCATCCACACCCGCCCTCTGGGCGATTTGGATGGTCAGGCCTTCCAGCCGCTCGGCCAGCGCCGTTGCGTCGGTCAACTTTTCCGCTTCCTGTTTTTCCAGTTCAGCCCGTCTTTCTTCGAGCATCTTGATATTTTCCGGTGTCGCCCGCTTGGCTTTTCCCTGCGGGATCAGAAAATTGCGTGCGTAGCCGTCTTTGACTTTGACCACGTCGCCAAGCACACCCACATTGGCAATTTTTTCGAGAAGAATCACTTGCATTTTCGGCTCCTCTTAGTGGCGGTCTGTGTACGGCAAGAGCGCCAGGAACTGCGCACGCTTGATCGCCACCGACAACTGACGCTGATAACGGGCTTTGGTGCCGGTCACACGAGCCGGCATGATCTTGCCGTTCTCCTGCAAAAACTCCTTCAGCACATCCACGTCCTTATAATCAATCTGTTTCACACCTTCTGCGGTAAAGCGGCAAAACTTTTTGCGCTTGAACAGCGCGTTGCCGCGGTCACGGCGTTGCTTGTTGGCATCTTTGCCTTTACCTTTTCCTTTTCCCATCATACGAGGCATAGCTCAATTCCTTTACGTTTCATTCATTCAAAGTCGTTAATCGCTTGATCTGTGAGAGGTGTAGCGCCAGCGTAATACCACTACGCCAGCGACGGCACAAAAACCCGGTACAACGAAGTGGACTGCCAATGGGCATCTGACTTAACGCCAGCGCCTCCTGTCCGAAAGCCACGGTGAAAATCTCGAAATTCACCTGACGCATCGCGCCCTCCTCGGACTGCATTGATTGATGCGACAACATCCCTTCCTGTACCGCCACACCCACCGGCGTATGACGCAACACGCTTTTTTCGGTCAGCGTCGCGTCGAGTTCAATCCGGTTGGTCGGCTCCATGCCCTCTCGCTGCGTTCGGATCAGGCAACGTCCTCTTCCGCCATCGGCACACTGTCTTCCACAATGTCCGCAGGCACGTCCCTGTCGTCGATGCCTTTTTCGGACAGCGGCTTCGCCTTGTCCTCGCGCATCATCGGCGACGGCGTCGTCATCGCGGCATCCATCGACACCGTCAAATGACGCAACACCGCATCGTTGAATTTGAACGCGTGCTCCAGTTCTTCCAGCGTTTCAAGATTGCACTCGATATTCATCAGCGCATAATGGCCTTTGTGCATCTTCTGGATCGGATAAGCCAACTGGCGTCGGCCCCAGTCCTCCACACGATGGACGCGCCCACCACGCGATTCCACCATCGCACGGTAGCGCTCGGCCATCGCCGGCACCTGCTCGCTCTGGTCCGGATGGACGATAAATACTATTTCGTAATGACGCATGCAGTAAACTCCTTTCGGTCTGAATCGCGGCAAAAACAACCCGACTCCGATGAGCCGGGCCTTTGCCACAAGGCCTCCCCGTCTGCGGCGGGTGAGGCAAGGGAATCGAACATTATATACCAACCAGACGGCTGGTGTAATCAGGAATCAGCGGTCAGGGATCAGATAACGGCGTCATTGCGAGCGTAGCGAAGCAATCCAGTTATCGGGCATCAGAGAACAGGGATCAGAGCCCCCTTCCCAGCCTCCCCTTGAAGGACGTCTCCGCACGCTACGCGCAGAACGGCGCATTCGGGGGTTCTGATTCCTGACCTCTGATCCCCGATCAGCGCTTCGCCATCCGCCAGGCTTCCAGCTTTTTGAATACCCAGCTTCGCGGCGGTTCGACGCCGGTTCGGATTAACGGCAGTGGGCTGGGTGTCAGATAGTGCCTTTTTTGCAAGGCTTCGATCCCTTTGGCGCCCGCAAAAAGAATGCGGTCGCTCGACTGCAACCGAAGGTACGATTCCGGGAGCAGGATTTCGCCGTCGTTACGCACCAGCATCAACGCCGTTGCCTGCAAGGAACGGGACGGGTCGTGCGGATGGACGAGCAGGTCGCCGAGCCGCAACGAATTTTCCGGATCGTATTCAAACGCTTCGCGCAATCCCGGATACGCCGCCATACAACTGAATACCCATAGGAACGGGACGCGATCCTGAACGGTGGCTTCAAGCTGATTGCTGGCACGCTGGGCGAGATCGCCGGTGTCGGCACGCAACGCCAGCAAGAAACGGTTCAGCAACGGCGAAGTGATCAATTGCCGCACTTCGTGTGACGTAATTTCAGCCTGGATGAAACGCAAATCCGCTTGCGTGGCCTCAACCAGACTGGCGTTCGAGGCGTGCATTTGTCGAACGGCGACAAAAAGATCGGGGTTCAGCGCACGAGCGCTCCGCACAGCCGTCAGATTGATTGCATCGCGGTCGGTGCAGGCAACGATGCCGACGGCCTGTTCAATCCCGGCTTCGGAAAGTGTTTCCTGGCTGTAACTTTTCTGGAGGAGCGACGGTTCCGGACTGAACGCCGGGTTGTTGTCAATGGCAGTCCATGTCGCACCGGCCCGCGCCAACGCCTGAGCAATGTAATGACCAAAACGCCCAAAGCCGCAAATCACCCAGTGCCCTGCCGGTAATTTCAACACGTCGGGACGTTTGGCTCCGGGCAATCCGGTCAACCATTCTCTGACCCGTATTTTTTCCGGCGCACTGAAATCTTGCCCAAGATTGAACGCGAACGTCTCGTAAGGATTGACGATTTCGATTCCATGAAACGATTCAAGATTGGTTACCGCCATTTCCGAGCGCGCTCGCGTGATGATGCGCAGGTTCGGGTTGAGCGCCGAACCGCCGATTGCCACAGCCTGCGCTGTGTCATCATCACCGGCCAAAACCACCATCGTCTGACATTGCGGATGCGTCACTCCGGCATCCACCAGCACTTCCGGCCAGCGACCATCACCGGCGACGAACAACGGCATTCGCTGGTATTCCTGCGTTTCGATCCGCGCCACCCGCTCCGGGTGCGGATCGACGACGACCGAGTTGTAGCCAATACGGTCAAGCATCCGCGCCAACACCATCCCGCTTTGCCCGTAACCGATGACCAGAATAAACGGTTCCGTTTGCCGCCGCACCCGCGCCGCAAAATGGCTACGCGCCAATGCCATGCGAAACGCCGGATCGCGTGTCATATGAAAAACCACACCCAGCGCGTAAGCCCAGGCAATCACCGAGATATAAATCGAAAAAATTATCCAGAGGCGTTGCGCCTCGGAAAACGCATAGGGCACTTCGCCAAGACCGATGGTCGTGGCGGTAAAACTCATGATGTAGAACGCGTGAAAATAGCCCAGCGTCGCTGGATTGCCGTCTGCGCCAATACCGGGAATATTCGCCAATCCCAGAATTGAAATGGCGATGGTGCCGATCACGGCGAGCAAAGGCCGCCGCAAGCGGCGCAGAATGAGAAAAAACGGCTCACCCATGAGAACAGCGGCTTTCAGTCGCGGCTTGCTATCGGGTATTCCGCAATGTTTCGCCGATCAGCAGAACGACCGAAATCACATTGGCAAGTAGCGCTCCGCCCGCCAGCGATACGATGGTCGCCATCGTCGGCGCATCCATGGGCTGCCCGCTGATTTGCACATGCCACAACCACACCAGACACGAAAGAATCAATTGCAACGTCGCCGCCAGACTGGTCGCCATTTGCAGCGCGCCGATCTGCGTACGATCACCGATCTTCAATATCACCACCACGATATTGACGATCAGCGCCGCAAACAACTCGGTGGCGTTGTGGGCATACACCACATCAATCTCGCCGATGAAAAAACCCGCGTTCAGCGTGCAGGCGAGGATGACAAAAAATCCAAAGATCACTTTTTCCAGATTCAAGACCGTCTCCTTTGGGGAATCCGATAACATCATAGTCCTTTGCCGGACGAAACGCACGCAACCGGCAGCGGTTTGGCCGCCCGACTTGATAAAATAGAGACATTCACACCTTCCGAAGCTTTTTGCCGCCTGTTTTATGATGAATCCCGACACAACAACCGCTCCCCCTGCCCTTTCCGCTCTCAAGCGCCGCCTCGATTACCGGCCACCGGCTTTTCTCGTCCCCCATATCGGGATGGTTTTCGACCTCGACGCCGACGCCACCGAAGTCACCACAACATTGCATTTCACGCGCAATCCCGATTCTCATGCTGAAGACCGCCAAGCGCCGTTAACACTTAACGGCGAAGCGCAGACATTGCTTGCCATCGAATTGAACGGCACACCGCTTGACCGTTCGCGTTATCAGCTCGACGATTCCCGACTCATTCTTTCCGAAAGTCCCGACAGCGGCACACTCACTCTCACCACCCGCCATGCGCCATCGCAAAATACCGTACTCGAAGGGCTTTACCTGTCTTCGGGCGTGTTTTGCACCCAATGCGAAGCCGAAGGTTTTCGACGCATCACCTATTTTCCGGATCGTCCTGATGTGCTGTCGCGTTTCGATGTCACCTTGCGCGCCGACCGCCGGAAAGTTCCCGTTCTTCTCGCCAATGGTAACTTGATCGACGCAGGCGAATTGCCCGATGGTCGCCATTACGCCCACTGGCAAGACCCGTTCCCCAAGCCATGCTATCTTTTCGCGCTGGTGGCCGGTGATCTCGACGTATTGCGCGATACTTTCGTGACCGCCTCCGGTCGCAACGTCACGCTCGAAATCTATTCGACGAAAGAGAACATTCCGCGCTGCGCCTACGCGATGGATGCGTTGAAACGTGCGATGCGTTGGGACGAAACACGTTACCGCCGCGAATACGATCTCGACCGCTTCATGATTTTCTGCGCCGACGATTTCAACT
>JAITMH010000158.1 GCA_031277445.1 Burkholderiales bacterium | reverse complement strand
CTCTTCAAAAACCGCGCCTTGCTTTCTCAACCACCGCTTAAACTCACTTTGTTTCACCTGCCCGCCTTTCTTTTTTGCCTTGCCGTAATTAAATAATAAACGTATGCGTTAACTTTGTCAGGAAAGAAAATAAACTTTTGCGTTTATTTTCGGGGTGTGTTTGATTTACGTCAAGGATTGCAGAAGCGGCAAAGTAAGCCGCATGGTGGTAAGGGGGCAGACAGGGGATAACGGCAAAAGCGTCAGCAATATGGCTTTGGTGCCGCATTCAAAGCCCCCATCACCTCCGCCATCAGGGATCAGAAAGACATCTTCACGTGAAATGCAAAAGGGCGGGTTTGAAGCCCGCCCCTACGCATCGCAAGCTGCGCGATCAATCTCACCGCTCCCCGGTCTTGTACTCCACATACGCACTGTCGCGTGTTTGCCGGAGGAAGTCTTCAAACGCTTCGTCGCTCTTGCGTTGTCGCAGCGCCTGCCGCGCTTGTTCGTGCTGGTGTTCTTCGGTGACGTCTTGTTGACGGCGCTCAATCACTTCGATCAAATGCCAGCCGAACGGTGTGCGAAAGGGTTCCGATTTTTGTCCCGGTTTCAGTGCGTCCATGATCCGCTCAAAATCGGGCACGGTGTCGCCGGGGTTGATCCAGCCCAGATCGCCTCCGCGTGCGCCGGAGGCGTCTTCGGACATCAGCCGTGCGACGGTTTCGAACGGTTCGCCCGCTTCGATTCGTTGTACGGCGCGTTCAATTTTTTGTTTGGCGTCGTCTTCGGAGGCGGTTTCGGAAACGCGCATCAGGATGTGACGGGCGTGGGTTTGTTCGACGACTTTCGGTTCGTTGCGGTTGCGCGAATCGTGCAGTTTCAGGATGTGAAAACCGGCAGGGCTGCGCAGGATGTCTGAAAGCTGGTCGTTTTTCATGGTGCGCACGAGGTCGGCGAACAGCGCCGGCATACGTGCCGGTGTTCGCCAGCCGAGCGCACCGCCGGTCAAGGCATCGGAGGCGTCCGACATGGCGACGGCGGTTTGCGCGAAATCGACGCCTTCGCGCAGTCTTTTGAGGATGTCTTCGGCGCGGGCAAGACGCTCATTGATGGTGTCGGGGGTCGCCTGATCGGGAATGAGAACGAGGATGTGCGATACCAGATATTCGGTTTCGCCGTCGGCTTGGGCGTTGACCAGTTTGAGGTAAGCGCCGACTTCGGCGTCGGTGACGACGATGTTGCTGTCAACGTCGCGTTCACGCAACCGTTGCAGGGTGATTTGTTTGCGCAATTCTTCGCGGTAATACGGGAACGGTATGTTTTCTTGCGCCAGCGCAGCCCGCAATTCTTCGAGGGTCAAATTGTTTTCCTGCGCAACGCGGTCGATTGCGCGGTCGATCATCGTGTCGTCGGTGCGAATCCCCGTTTCTCTGGCAAATTGCATCAATGCTTTTTCGGTGATCAGCCGCTCAATGATTTGATGTTCAAGTTCGCTGTCGGGCGGCGGTGTGACGTTGGCGGCTTGCATCCGTTGCAGGATGGTATTTTTTTGCGCGTTGATGTCGTGCCGGGTGATGGCTTCTTCGTTGACGATGAGCACAATGCGGTCGAGCAGTATGGGTTTGGCCGCGGTTGTCTGGGCGCAGGCAAGGTTGCCGAACAGCAACGCGCCGACGGAAGCCGCAAACATGGCCATAAAGGAGAAAGAAAAAAAGGTGCTGTGTCGTTTCATGGTGAAGCCTCAAAATTCAGGGTAAGTCGTATAACCGGGGGCGGTATCGCGTCGTGTCGGGTCGCCGGAGGTTGTGTAGCCGGGAACGCTGCGGCGCAACACTTCAAGCGGCGACGGGCCGATGCGTCCCAGACCACCCAACTCCAGTTGCAGGAAAAAGGAGGTGTTGGTCTGCTCTGTGGTCGTGGCCAGTCGGTGGATGGCGGCGCGGATAACCCAACAATCGGCATTGTATTCGACTCCGCCGATGGCTTCCAATATTTTTTTCGGCCTGGAGAGTGAATAATTGAAACGGCCTACCGCGCTCCAGCGGAACGACAGCGGCCATTGCGCGGCAATGTCGAATTGTTTCAGTTCGGTCAGACCTTTTTCCGGGTCATGGTATTGCCGCGTGTAGCGCCAGTTTCCGGACAGCACTTTCCCCGGCGCGGGCATCCAGCGAGCGCCAAGATTGAAACGCTCGGAACGGGAGGTGTCAAAGTTGTATTGGGTAAGCATGGATGCCGTCCAGGCACGCGACAGTTGCGCTTCCGCGCCAAGTAAAAAGTCGGAACTGTTGGCGGAACGCGGCGTTTCGCCGGGCAGTGTGACGCGCTGGTCGGAAAAGTAAAAACGTTCTCCGGCCATCACGCGCAAAATTTCGGCGCCGTTGTCGGACAGGATGCGTGAAGTTAACGCGATCGTCAGTTGATCGGCGTCGCCGAAACGGTCGGAACCGATGTAACGGTTTTCGCTGAACAACTGGGAAAAAGTGAAGTCGTCGATGGTGGTGTCGAACACCGGCAGATTGTTCTGGTTGCGGTAGGGAACGTGAACGTAAAAGAGGCGCGGTTCCAGCGTTTGCACGTAGTGGGCGCCGAAGAGCGAACCTTCGCGCTCGAAAATCAGGCCGCCATCGAGACTCATCACCGGAATGCTGACGCCCAGCGTTTTGTCGGTTGTGAGCGAGGACGCATTGGGATCAAGCCTGTAGTTGCGCTGCTGAATACCGGCGCGGGCGGTGGCGAACCATCCCAATTCCTGTTTTCTCCAGGAGAGTGTCGGCTGGATCACGAAGCGTTGCCCTTGCGTCAGGTTGATATGGCGGAAACGGGAGTATTCCGCCGTTCCCGAAAGACTGAGATCAAAGGGACGCAGACTCGGCGTCATCCAGTCGCTCATGTTCACCAGCATTTGCGGCGTGCGGTTGTACGGCGGCTGAATGTACGCTTTGTCGTCTTGCAAGGTCTGGAAATTTTGTACGCGTGTCAACACGGAAAAAGGGCCGCGCCACATTCGAAGACCGGCCTCACGCGGCAGCGTGGTTTGCGAAGTGACGGACAATCGGTCGGCGAGGTCGGCGAAGTAATTGTTGTCGGAGACTTTGGTCGCGTCGAAATAAGCGTTCATCCATGGCAACAAACCTTGCTGATGTTTCCAGGACATCAGATAACGCGAACGGTCGGCTTCGCGGTCACTCGGCAAATATTCGCCATCGAATTCGCCGCGCATCGACCAGGGAGCGCCCAGCAGATAGCGGAACTGGCTGTTCAGTTGCAATCCGCGACGGGTCAACAGGCGCGGCGCAATCGTGGCATCGTAATTGGGCGCGAGGTTGAAGTAATAAGGCATCGTCAGTTCAAAACCGCGGGCGTTTGATGATCCGAACGTCGGCGTCAGAAAACCGGACTTGCGATCACTGCTCAACGGAATTTCCAGCCAGGGCGAATAAAAGAGCGGCACGTCCATGAATCGAATCGACGCATTGTAAGCCGTGCCGACCGAACGCTGCGTGTCGATCTTCATCGTGTCGGCGTACAGAAACCAGTCGTCACGCGGCGCCTGACAGGTCGTGAAACGGCTGTCGCGCAACGTGTAATGGTCTGGGCCATCGAAGGTCAGCGTTCGCGCATCGCCGCGACCGCCAACTTCATCAATGTAAAACGACGGCGATTGCAATGTGCCGGTTGCCGTGCCGCGTGCGTAATCAATGTCCGGGCCGGTGACCCAACTGCCGTAGCGACGCATCACCACATTGCCACGAGCCTGCAAGGTATCGGCGCCCTGATCGTAGCGCATCCAGTCGGCGAGAATCGTTTCCCGATGCGCACGCAACTCGACATGGCCGCTGGCTTCGATTTGTTGGCGTGTGCCTTCGGTGCGGTCGGCGCGCAGGAAAACCGCGCCTTGCTCGCTTTTCTCGCGTGAGAGAGCGCGTAAATTGAGATGTTCCTGTCGCGTCGCGGTTTCAGTTTCATACGGCGATAATTCACGCGCTTCACGCAGCG
>JAITMH010000037.1 GCA_031277445.1 Burkholderiales bacterium | reverse complement strand
TCCCGGACTGCGCTTCGCTTGTCCAGGCTACGGGCTCCGCGTGAGGCAATACGCTGGGATTCGCTGCGCTCATCGCCAGCCTACGGTTCTACGCACTACGCTTTGCGCAAACGATAATTTTTTTCGTGACTTTCGTGTTTTTCGTGGTTAAAAGCTTTTTTCTCCGCGTCTTCGCGTGAAGCAAAACGGTTCCCGGACTGCGCTTCGCTTGTCCAGGCTACGGGCTCCGCGTGAGGCAATACGCTGGGATTCGCTTCGCTCATCGCCAGCCTACGGTTCTACGCACTACGCTTCGCGCAAACGATAATTTTTTCGTGACTTTCGTGTTTTTCGTGGTTAAAAGCTTTTTCTCCGCGTCTTCGCGTGAGCTATTCTTTGCGCTTAGATTTTCCGGCGGGCGATCCACTTGCCGATGCCCAGCACAAAGAGTGCGCCGGCGGCAGCCGCAAGGTATTTGCTGTATGTTGGCCATTCGGCGGTGTAGGGTTGCAGCGCAGCGTCGCCTGTCAGCATTCCGCCGCCGACCCAGCCGAGGAGTGCGCCTCCGAACAGGATAATGACCGGATAGCGGTCAAGCAGCCACAACACGAAGCGGCTGCCCCAGACGATAATCGGTACGCTGATCAGAATGCCGAAAACCGCCAGTCCGAAGTGGCCTTGCGCGGCAGCGGAAACGGCGATCACGTTGTCGAGGCTCATCACGGCATCGGCGATCACAATGGTTTTGATGGCGCCGAGAAGACGTGTGCTTCCGGCGACGGTGGCTTCGTTGTGATGCTCGTTATCGGGTTGGATCAGTTTGACGCCGATCCAGAAGAGCAATAGGGCGCCAATGATTTTCAGGAAAGGAATGCCCAGCAGTTGCAGCGCAAAGAAGATCAGAATGAGGCGCAATGCCACGGCGCCGAACACGCCCCAGAAAATACCGAGGCGGCGTTGTTTGGGCGGGAGGCGGCGGCAGGCCAGCGCGATCACGATGGCGTTATCGCCGCCGAGCAGGATGTCGATGGCGATGATTTGCAGAACGGCGGTGATGAAGACCGCGTTAAATCCGATTTCCAAAATGGTGTTTCCTGCGTAGGGTGGGTTGATTCTGCGACTCCGCTTCGCTTCGCGCAGAATGACTTACCCACCTTTCAAGTCTCACGGGGCGAGATTCAACCCCGCCCTTTTTTATCTCACGCGGAGGCGCGGAGACACGGAGAAAAAACCTTTAACTACGAAAAACACGAAAGCCACGAAAAAATTACTATCATTCCCCCATCCCCACCCTAACCCTCCCCTTGAAGGGGAGGGAATTTTTCCACCTTGAAGCGGAAACAGTAAGGCATCAGTTTGCTTCGGGTTCCTGTGCGCTCTCCGGCGCAGCGTCGTCTTCGGAGGCCGCTTTCATTGACAAACGGATTTTTCCTTTTTCGTCGGCTTCAAGCACTTTGACGCGAACGGCCTGCCCTTCTTTCAGGTAATCGGAAACCTGATTGACGCGCTCTTTGGCGATTTGCGAAATGTGCAGCAGACCGTCGCGGCCAGGCAACACTTGAACGATGGCGCCAAAGTCGAGCAATCGCAGAACGGTGCCTTCGTAGGTCTTGCCGATTTCGACTTCGGCGGTGATTTCTTCGATCCGTTTCCGCGCAACGTTGCAGGCTTCGGCGTTGACGGAGGAGATGGTGATCATGCCGTCGTCGGTGATGTCGATGACGGTACCGGTTTCTTCTGTCAACGCACGAATGACGGCGCCGCCTTTGCCGATCACATCGCGGATTTTTTCCGGGTTGATTTTGAAGGTCATCATGCGTGGCGCGTGCTGCGAAATTTCGGTGCGCGAATGCGGGAGCGCTTGCTGCATCAGGTCAAGGATGTGCATCCGGCCTTCCCGCGCTTGCGTCAGCGCAACGGCCATGATGTCTTTGGTGATGCCCTGGATTTTGATGTCCATTTGCAGTGCGGTCACGCCGTTGATCGTACCCGCGACTTTGAAATCCATATCGCCCAGATGGTCTTCGTCGCCGAGGATGTCGGTCAGCACGGCGAAGCGGCTGCCTTCTTTGATCAGTCCCATCGCGATACCGGCAACGTGCGCCGAAGTCGGCACACCGGCGTCCATCAACGCGAGGCTGCCGCCGCAAACCGACGCCATCGACGACGAACCGTTCGATTCGGTGATTTCGGAGACGACGCGCATTGAGTACGAAAAATCATTTGCCGATGGCAGCACGTTGATTAACGCACGTTTGGCGAGACGGCCATGACCGATTTCGCGGCGCTTCGGCGAACCGACGCGGCCGGTTTCGCCGGTGGCGTAGGGCGGCATGTTGTAGTGCAGCATGAAGCGGTCGCGGTATTCGCCTTGCAGCGCGTCGATGATTTGTTCGTCACGCGCAGTACCGAGCGTGGCGACGACGAGCGCTTGTGTTTCGCCGCGTGTGAAAAGCGCCGAACCGTGAGTGCGCGGCAGTACGCCGGTGCGAATGGCGATAGGGCGCACGGTGCGGGTGTCGCGGCCATCAATGCGCGGTTCGCCGGACAGAATCTGGCTGCGGACAATTTTGGCTTCCAGATCGAACAGGATTTGCGCGATGTGTGCGGCAAGCGAAGGATCTCCGTCGGCGTCGCATTCGGTCTGAACTTTGGCGGCGATTTCGGAGAGCCGTTGCGAACGCTGCGATTTCGAGCGAATTTGATACGCTTCGCGCAATTCGGCGTCGGCGGCTGCCGTGACTTTGTCAATCAGCGGCTGGTCTTTCTCCGGCGGCTGCCAGTCCCACAAGGACTTTCCGGCTTCTTCGACGAGGCCGTGAATCAGATCAATCACGGCTTGTTGCTGCTGATGCCCGAACATCACGGCGCCCAGCATCACGTCTTCGGAGAGTTCTTTCGCTTCTGATTCAACCATTAACACAGCGGCTTCCGTACCGGCAACGACGAGATCGAGGGCGGACTGCGGCAAATCGCTCTTGTCGGGATTCAGCACATACTGGCCGTCGATGTAGCCGACGCGGGCGGCGCCGATCGGCCCATTGAACGGAATGCCGGCAATCGCCAGCGCTGCCGAGGCGCCGATCATCGCCGGAATGTCGGGATCGACTTCAGGATCGACCGACATCACGGTGGCCACGATTTGCACTTCATTGTAGAAACCGTCCGGGAAAAGCGGACGAATGGGACGGTCGATCAAGCGACAGGTCAGCGTTTCCTTTTCGGACGGGCGGCCTTCGCGTTTGAAAAAACCGCCGGGGATTTTGCCTGCGGCGTAGGTCTTTTCCTGATAATCGACGGTCAGCGGGAAAAAATCCTGCCCGGGTTTGGCCGACTTGGCGGCAACGACGGAAACCAGAACGGCAGTTTCGCCGAGGCTGGCCATGACAGCGCCGGTAGCTTGACGGGCAATTTCGCCGGTTTCCAGTGTCAGTGTGCGGCTACCGTAGGCGATGGACTTCTTAATGGGAGCGTTCATGTTATACAACCCTTGAAATAAAAAATGACCGCGCACGAAGGTGAACGGTCATTCGGTTAAGCAAAAAAATCGACGGTAAAAAGCGTTGAAATAAAACGGATAGCCCGCTCCATATTGAGAGGGGGATACGAATGATGCGCCGGAACCGTCCGACCGGGACTCACTTGCGCAACCCGAGTTTTTCGATCAGCGTTCTGTAACTGTCGGCATTGCGCGATTTCAAGTAATCGAGCAATTTGCGACGGCGCGATACCATGCGAAGCAGGCCACGGCGGGAGTGGTGATCCTTGACGTGAGCCTTGAAGTGCCCGTTCAAACCGTTAATGCGTGCGGTGAGCAGCGCGACTTGAACTTCGGGAGAACCGGTGTCTCCTGAAGCGCGTTGAAAATCCGTGATAATTTTTGCTTTTTCCTGAACCGAAGCGGTCATGGCTTTTATCCTCTCGCTTTCTTGAAGCGTGTCAATGGGGTCTCTAAAAAAGGCCATCATTATAGCGTAGAAAGCCGGAGAAAACCTTTTGTTTTCATCGTTCTTCTCCCTCCCCTTCAAGGGGAGGGCTGGGGTGGGGATGGGGTTGTTCTTGTTTTTCCGGCAAGCGGGAGCGAAGAAAAGGACGTTTGCATGGCGGTGGGGGGATAAGAAAGGCATCAACTCACGCGGAGGCGCGGGGAACGCGGAGAAAAAGCGCCTTCCCCTTCAAGGGGAAGGCTGGGATGGGGGCGTCAGATGTCAGAGGTCAGGAATCAGGGATCAGAAACTCGAATGCGTCATTCTGCGCGAAGCGAAGCGGAGTCGCAGAATCCATGTGGTTACGGGCGGCAATCCCCGCTTCCGCGAGGACAGGCTCTGCCGCCCACAAAGTGCTTTCTGGATTGCTTCGCTTCGCTCGCAATGACGCCTTTCTTCTTCGCGCCTCCGCGTGAGAATGATTCCCGAACGGCGCTTCGCTTGCCCAGGCGACTCGCTCTGCTGAAATAATCCGTGAGTCAAACAACAAGCCGTAGCGGGCGCAACGCCCCTTTGCGGACTTCGGCGACGCCGAGAAAATGGGCTCCCCACTCCCCTTGTGGGCTACAAACCCCCGTCGGCTTCGCCGACACCCCCTTTGGAAAGGGGGCTGTATAAACCGCATAAACCGCCTGATCCGGGACGGAAAGTGCCTCAACATCGCGCAACGCCAGCCGTTGTCCCTGACGGAAACGGCTTGCCGCCGCCGAAACAAGATCCGCCCGAGGCAGCGATTGAATCAGTGTTTCCGTCGGTAAAAGACAAGCCATCCGTTCGGCGTCGGACGCGGTTTCCAAACTTTCCAGCGTGTGTGCCGACGCCATCGAAAACGCCCCGCTTTGCAAGCGGCGCAGCGCGGTCAAATGCGCACCGCAGCCCAACACCGCGCCGATGTCTTCGGCCAGCGTCCGAATGTAGGTGCCTTTGCTGACATGCGCGTCGATCACAAGAACCGGCGGCGCAAAATTGATCAAACGCAGCGCGTGAATTTCAATCGTGCGCGCCTCACGCGGAATCTCGATTCCGGCGCGGGCGTATTCATAGTAAGCGCGTCCCTGATATTTGAGCGCGGCATGGCGCGGTGGAATCTGCTGCTGGACGCCGTGAAAGTGGACGAGCGCATTTTCTACGGCGGAGCGATTGACTTGCGTGGTTTCGCGTGTTTCGACGACATCGCCTTCGGGGTCGCCGGTGGTCGTGGTCACGCCCAACTGCAAAGTGGCGCGATACGTTTTGTCGGCGTCGAGGACGAAGCGCGAGAATTTGGTCGCTTCACCGAAGCACAACGGCAACAAACCGGACGCGAACGGATCGAGTGTTCCCATGTGTCCGCCTTTTTCGGCCTGAAACAATCGGCGGGCTTTTTGAAGCGCCGCGTTTGACGACATCCCGACTGGCTTGTCGAGCAGCAGAACACCATCGACGCGACGCCAAGTCATCGGGGAGTGGCCTGGACAAGCGAAGCGCAGTCCGGGAACCTAAAAAACCGCAAAGAACGCAAAGAGTCGCAGGCTGGTGATGAGGGCAGCGAATCCCAGCGCTTTGTCTCACGCGAAGGCGCGAAGGCGCGAAGAAAAATCATCTCCTCTCTCGCCTCTCGATCAAAAGCACTTCGGGGCACTCTCTCCCGCAAGAGGAGTGGGTGAAAAGTGTATGCGCTTGAGTCGAAACCGCTCTAGGCATCGGGTTTCTGATCCCTGATTCCTGGTTCCTGACCTCTGATAGCCTCGTCGATCAATCGCGACATTTCCATGGCGCGCTCGGTCGAGCGGTCATAGATGAAATGCAGTTGCGGTACGGTAAAGCTGGAAAGGCGGTGGGCGATTTCGGAACGCAAAAAACCTGCCGTACGCGCCAGCGCCTGTTCGGCGTCTTCAGCACCGGCGATGTCGCCCATATTGGTGAAATACACTTTGGCGTGCGACAGATCATTGGAAACATCAACGGCGGTAATCGTCACCAGACCGATGCGCGGGTCTTTGATCTGTTCGCGCAGCAATTCGGCCAGTTCACGCTGAATCTGGTCGCCGATGCGATGGTGACGGGCGGAATGTTTTTTCATTTTTTGCTTCCTTTACTTTAAATAGGTGAGCGGACGTGCTGAAAGAAGTTCAGAAGAAAAGGACAACCCCATCCCCACCCCAACCCTCCCCTTGAAGGGGAGGGCTTCTATCTAAAGCGTTCTTGCGATTTCGATGACTTGATAAACCTCAAGCTGGTCGCCCTGTTGAATGTCGTTAAAGTTTTTAATCGACAAACCGCACTCAAAGCCGGATTTGACTTCTTTAACGTCGTCCTTGAAACGCTTCAGCGAATCGAGTTCGCCATCGTGGAGCACGACGTGGTTGCGCAGCAGGCGGACACGCGCACCACGCGGAACCATGCCTTCGAGTACATAGCAACCGGCCACGGCGCCGACTTTCGGAATCCGATAAACTTCGCGGATATCGACAAGCCCCAGTTGCTGTTCGCGTTTTTCAGGCGACAGCAGACCGGAGAGCGCCGCTTTCACATCATCGGCGGCTTCATAAATAATGTTGTAATAACGAATTTCGATATCGTTGTGCTCGGCGAGTTTACGCGCTTGCGCATCGGCGCGTGTGTTGAATCCGATCACGACGGCTTTGGAGGCAATCGCCAGGTTGATGTCGGATTCGGTGATGCCGCCGACGGCAGCATGAACGATGTCGATTTTGACTTCACGGGTTGACAGTTTGGTAAGCGTTTGTTGCAACGCTTCGTAGCTGCCCTGAGCGTCGGCCTTGATGATGAGCGGCAGCGTTTTAACATCGCTGTCGCCCATTTGTTCAAACATGCTTTCAAGCTTGGCCGCTTGTTGTTTGGCCAGTCGCACGTCGCGGAATTTTCCTTGACGAAAGAGCGCGACTTCGCGGGCGCGGCGTTCGTCGTTCAGCACCAGCACATCTTCACCGGCCATCGGCACGTCCGACAATCCTTGAATTTCGACCGGAATCGAAGGGCCGGCTTCGCCCGTGCTCTGACCGCTTTCGTCGAGCATTGCCCGCACACGACCGTAAACAGCACCCGCCAGCACGATGTCGCCGCGTTTCAATGTGCCTGACTGCACCAGAACGGTGGCGACCGCGCCACGCCCTTTGTCGAGCCGCGATTCAATCACGATGCCCTTGGCGGGAGCGTCTATTGGCGCTTTCAGTTCCAGCACTTCCGCTTGCAGAAGCACGGCATCGAGCAACGCATCAATACCATCGCCGGTTTTCGCCGAGACTTCGACGAACTGCACATCGCCGCCGTAGTTTTCAGGAATGACGTTTTCGGCGACCAACTCCTGCCTGACCCGCTCCGGGTTGGCGTCCGCTTTATCAATCTTGTTGATGGCGACGACAATCGGCGCACCACCGGCTCTGGCGTGGACAATCGCTTCTTTGGTTTGCGGCATCACGCCGTCGTCGGCAGCGACCACCAGAATCACAATGTCGGTGACTTTGGCGCCACGCGCCCGCATCGCGGTGAACGCTTCGTGGCCGGGTGTGTCGAGGAAGGTGATGATGCCTTTCGGCGTTTCGACGTGGTAAGCGCCGATGTGCTGAGTGATGCCGCCCGCTTCGCCGATGGCGACTTTGGTGCGGCGAATGTAATCGAGCAATGAAGTTTTGCCGTGATCGACGTGTCCCATCACGGTGACGACCGGCGCACGCGGCAGCCATTCGGCGTTGCTGTGGCTCGACGCTTCATCGGCAACCAGCAACGCATCGGGGTCGTCCGGCTTGGCGGCAATGGCGGTGTGTCCCATTTCTTCGACGACGATGATCGCGGTTTCCTGATCGAGCATTTGATTGATGGTGACCATCATGCCCATTTTCATCAGTGTTTTGATAACTTCCGCTGCTTTTACCGACATCTTGTGCGACAGGTCGGCGACGGTAATCGTTTCCGGCACCACCACGTCACGAACGATTGGCGCCATTGGTATCGGTGGCGTCTCGGCTTTTTCTTCGCGTCGGCCTTTGCTGCCTTTGGGCGAACGCCAGCCGGTCGCCGCGCTGCCGCCACGCGGCTTCAAGCCGCGCCGGATTTCTTCGTTGCGGTTGGCCGCTTCGCGTAAAACGGTTTTTGTTTTTTCTTTCTTGACCTCTTTCTTGTGCGCTGGACGGTGCAAAGTTCCTTTCAACTCGGAAGGCGGTTTTGCTGCTTCTGCGCCTGTGCGAGGGGCTTTTTCTGCCGTGGCTTTTGCCGACGCCCGCGCTGCTTTTTCCGCTTCTTCGCGTTCTTTCTTGTTGCGCTTTGCGACTTCCAAATCCTGTTTGCGGCGCAAATCTTCCTGCTGACGCGCAATCAGTTCTTGCGCCCGCTGTTCTTCGGCTTGTCGGGAAGCCAATTCTTCCGGCGTCAGCACCGGCATCGGCGCACGCGCTTTGGCCGTTTTGACAGGCAGGGTTTCAGCGGCTTGCGCTTTCTTTTTCGATGTTTTCTTTTCACCGGCGGCCGCCTTGCGAGCGGCAGCCTTAATTGCGGCGGCGGCTGCCAGCGCGGCCTTTTCCGGCGTTGACGGCGAGGCCACACGGGCGCCGATTCTGGGAACCAACTCGCCCTGAGCAACCGGCGATTCGAGAACTTCCGGCATCGCGTCGATGGACTCGACAAGTTCATCAACGGATTCGTCGTCAAGCAATAACGGTTCGACAGACTCCGGCAATTCCTCTTCCAGCGCAGCCGGAATGACTTCGCTTTCTTCGCGGCGCACCAGCACCCGCTTCTTGCGGACTTCAACTTGAATGGTACGCGCTTTACCGGAAGCATCCGGCGCCCGGATTTCCGAAGTCTCCTTGCGCGTCAACGTGATCCGCTTTTTCGGCTCGGAAGAAGCGCCGTGTTGCTGACGCAAATAATCAAGAAGCGCCGCCTTGTCCTCGGCGGTGAGGTTGTCGCCGACTTTTTTGTCCTCAACGCCTGCCGCCGCCAACTGCTCAAGCAGCGTGGCGATGGGCACCTTGAGTTCTTCGGCGAAAGTTTCTATGGTGGTGTGCAGCATCCTGTAAGTCTCCTGCGCGGTTCATTCGGGCGTGACGGCGGAAGATTCATCACCGTTTTCATCTTCAAACCAATGGGCGCGGGCGTTCATAATCAAATCTTGAGCGGTTTCTTTGGACAACTCGGTGATTTCGGTCAACTCATCGACGGAGAGATCAGCAAGATCGTCGCGAGTCTTGATGTCGTGCTTGGCAAGCTCTGCCGCCAACTGTGGTGACATTCCCGAAAGCTGCAACAGCGCTTCTTCGACGCCCTTGAGACTTTCCTCAAGCGCGATCGCGTCCGTCAGCAGCGCGTTACGAGCGCGCTTGCGAAGTTCCTCGACCGTTTCTTCATCGAATGCGTCAATCTCCAGCATTTCGTGGATCGGCACATAAGCGACTTCCTCAAGCGAGGAAAAACCTTCGGAAATCAGAATGTCGGCAACCTCATCATCGACATCGAGTCGCACGGTAAAGAGTTGACGCAACTTCTCGCTTTCTTCTTCCGCTTTCTTTTGCGAATCCTCGACATTCATCAGATTGATCTGCCAGCCGGTCATCTCGGACGCCAGCCGAACATTCTGACCGCCGCGACCGATGGCGACCGCCAGATTCTCCTCGTTGACAGCGACATCCATCGCGTGCTTGTCCTCATCGACAACGATGCTTTGCACTTCCGCCGGAGCCAGCGCGTTGATGACATACTTCGCCGGGTCTTCCGACCACAACACAATATCGACGCGCTCTCCCGCCAACTCATTGGTGACAGCGGTCACACGCGAACCGCGCATGCCGATGCAAGTGCCCTGCGGATCGAGACGCGGATCATTCGACTTGACGGCGATCTTGGCGCGCAGACCGGGGTCGCGGGCGGCGCCCATGATCTCAATCAGCTCCTCCTCGATTTCCGGTACTTCCAATTCAAACAGGCGCACCAGAAATTCCGGCACAGTACGCGACAAAATCAGTTGCGGCCCCTTGGCCTGACGATCAACCTTCATCACATAAGCACGGACGCGGTCGCCGACACGCAGATTTTCCTTCGGGATAAGCTGATCGCGCAGAATGATGCCTTCGACCTTGCCGGATTCGATGATCACATTGCCGCGCTCGATGCGCTTGACCGTGCCGTTGAGCAAATTGTCCTGACGCTCAAGAAAATCATTGATGATTTGCTCGCGCTCGGCATCGCGGATGCGCTGGAGAATGACCTGCTTCGCGGCTTGAGCGCCGATGCGGCCAAATTCGGCAGCCTCAAGCGGCTCCTCAACAATGTCGCCGATATTGAGATCCATCTCCTGCTCGATAGCATCGGTCATGGCGATTTGCCGTGACGGTTCTTCATGCTCATCATCAGGGACGACCGTCCAGCGCCGGAACGCTTCGTAATCTCCGGTTTCGCAGTCGATGGCAACGCGCACATCGACCTCCTCCTTGAAACGTTTCTTGGTCGCCGAAGCCAGCGCGAATTCCAGCGCCGCAAAAACGATATCACGCGGCACGTTTTTCTCACGCGCCAGCGCGTCCACCAGAAGCAGCAAATCACGGTTCATTTTGCTTTTCTCCACTCTAACTTGGGAACGAGCCTGGCCCGTTCAATTTGGTGATGCTCAATAGCCAACGGTGCGTTGGTCGAAGTCATATCGGCATGCTCAACCAGCACCCGGTCGTCTTCGACACCGCACAGCACAACCTTCATTTTGCGGCTGCCCTCAATCGGTTCACGCAACATCAGTTGCACTTCGGAGCCGGCAAAACGGGCGAAGTCCGCCAACCTTTTGAGAGGCCGGTCAAGACCGGGCGACGAAACTTCCAGACGGTCATAATCAATATTTTCAACAGCGAAAAGGCGCGTCAGATGATGGCTGACCGCAGCGCAATCGTCCACCGTCACACCCGCTGCCGCGTTTTCCGGCGTGTCGATAAAGACGCGAATCGTCCGGCCCTTGGGAGACATTTCCCAATCCGCCAGATCAAAGCCCAATCCGGGCAGCGTCGTTTCCAAAAGATCGCCGATGTTCACTCAAACCGCCAAATGGCCACTAAATCGTGTAAAAAAAAATGGGCTGTCCACAGCCCATTTCTGATACTTATTCATCCGCGCCGGATTTTAACAGAAACCGTTGCGGAATACCAGCCCCGTATTCTCAACCGTCATGTTTGCGGGGGCGGGAAACAGAGGTCAGAGGTCAGGAATCAGGGATCAGAGCGTAGCCCGGATAAGCGAAGCGCCATCCGGGAATCCAAAAACATGATTTAACCGCAAAGAACGCAAAGAACGCAAAGAGCACAAAGAAAGGAGCGCGGGCCGAATTACCTCACGACTCGCCCGCAACCTCGCCTCACGCGAAGGCGCGAAGAAGAACTCAAAGCTCCTTCCCCCGCTTGCGGGGTGTTCAGACCGGAGACATCGTAAACACCTGTTCGGGGACATCGTAGATACCTTAACGTTAGATAGTGTCGTCACGAGACGCTCAACCAAAGAGCCAAGCACCGAATCTGCACTGCGGCTAAGAACGATGCAGCATTCTTGGCGTAC
>JAITMH010000105.1 GCA_031277445.1 Burkholderiales bacterium | reverse complement strand
GCGTGTTTGATGATAATCAATCCCGTGACGGTAGAGAGCAAACAACCGAAGATCACGATGGCGACGTTGACCGACAAGCCCGACTGGATCATCAAAGCATACATCGACAACATTACCATGATGCCGATGTTTTCATTGAAGTTTTGCACGGCAATCGAGTGCCCCGCGCCCATCAATACGTGACCACGGTGTTGCAACAGCGCGTTCATCGGCACAACAAAGAAACCGGCGATCATGCCGATGATCACCAGCAAGACAATCGCGGCGCCGATATGGTGAACGAAGACCATCGCAATCACGGCAAACCCAACCGCAACACCGAGCGGCAGAACTTTGACCGAGTTGCGCAGAGAAATCGTTTTGGCGGCCAGCACAGCGCCGAGCGCGATACCGAGCGCAACAACCCCCTGCAACATCGTCGCTTGCGAGAGCGAATAACCCAGTGCGCTCGCGGCCCAGTCGAGTACGATGAATTGCAGCGTGGCTCCGGCGCCCCAGAAAAGCGTCGTCGTCGCAAGCGAAATCTGTCCCAAACGGTCGCGCCACAGGAGCGTGACGCAATGGGAGAATTCGCGAACCATGGAGAACGGGTTTTTGTTCGGAATTTTGTGATCGACGCCGGTATTGGGGATGAAAGCGTTAATCATGGCGGCGATGACGTAGCCGAACATAATGAAGAACATGGCCGACTCGGCAACGGAATGGATGAACGGCGGCGTCACGCCGATCAGAAAATGCGCGGTGTTCTCGTTGATCAAAGCGCCGCCGATCAACACACCGAGGATGATCGACGCGACCGTGGTGCCTTCAATCCAGCCGTTGGCGGCGACCAATTGTTTCGGCGGCAACAGCTCGGTCAGAATGCCATATTTGGCCGGGGAATAAGCGGCAGCGCCGAGGCCGACGATGGCGTAAGCCACAAGCGGAGGCATGCCGAGAATCAGAAACAAACAGCCGACGAATTTGATCGTGTTGGTGATTAACATCACCTGACCTTTGGGCATCGCATCGGCAAAAGCGCCGACAAACGCGGCGAACAACACGTAAGACAACACGAACACCCACTTCAACATCGGCGACATCCACGAAGCGTCGTTCGGCAACGTCTCGTACAACAAAGCGATGGTGGCGATCAGGAGCGCATTATCGGCCAGCGATGAAAAAAACTGCGCTGCAATGACGGTGTAAAAGCCGGACTTCATCAAAAAAACATACCAATAAAAGAAGGAGCTGAAGTAGATAAGGTTAAATACCGTTCACGATCTGAACGAACGGTCATCGCTCACTCCCACTGTAACCGGATCAGCTTCCAGTCCTTGTCAACCAGGCGCCATTCGAGCTTGACCTGATAATGTTGAGCGCGGTCAGGAATCAATCCCTCCGCGCCAGTCAGCGCGACGTTGGCATCGGTGAAAGCGCGACTCGGTATCCGTGAATCAATCCGGCTGTCTTGCGATAACGCGATGACGTTGATGTTCTTGTATCGCAGAAACATCAACGTCATGGTTTGTTTTGCCCATTCGCGGTTGTTTTCCGGCTGTTGCGCCGAAAAATCGGGATGGAGCAAGGTCATCACGGCATTGGTATCCTTTTTTTCCAACGAAGTTTGCAGGTTCTTAACGGCAGCGTTTAACGCGGCTTGCGGGTCGGAGCGACCGCAAGCGGCAATCAGGAAAATGCAGAGTAAAAGGGGAATAAACCGTTTCAGAATCATGGCGAAAGCTTGGAAGGGCAGAGAATTTCTTTTTTTAACATAAAAGGGTGGCGGGGGAAAGGTGTCAGAGGTCAGCGGTCAGGGATCAGGGATCAGGGATCAGAAAACGAGTAGCCTGGACAAGCGAAGCGCAGTCCGGGAATCATTTTCACGCGGAGCGCATGGGTTGGCGGTGAGCGAAGCGAACCCCAACATTCATGTTCACGCGGAGGCGCGATCAGGAATCAGAGGTCAGGCATCAGGGATCAGAAATGCGTGGGCGGCAGATTGCCGTCCCTACGCCAGAATCGTCACGCCTTGTTTGCAAGGGGAAGCAACCTATTTCCCGCTAACGTTGCATGGATTCTGCGTCCTGCGACTACGCGCAGGATGACACGCGCAGAATGACAGCTATTTTTCTTCGTGATTTTCGTGTTTTTCGTGGTTAAAAAGCTTTTTCTTTGTGTTCTTTTCGGTTAAATCATGTTTTTGGGTTCCCGGACTGCGCTTCGCTTGTCCAGGCTACTCGCCCACCACGACCTACGCCCTGATCTGCGCCAGCATCGTTCGCGCTGCGTTCGACAAGGTATGTCCGCTGTGACGAATGACGCCCAGCCGACGTTCAATGTGCAGCCCGCTCAAAAAGGGTGAGGCCAGTGTGCGATCCAGCATCGAGGTCGGCAGTAACGACCAGCCGAGTCCGACCGACACCATCATTTTGATGGTTTCCAGATAGTTGGTTGACAGCACGACGTGCGGTTTGAGTTTGAGCGGTTCAAATGCGTCTTCGATCAGCGTTCGGGTGACGGTGCCGGAGTCCGGCAGGATCGCCGGATGTTCGATCAGCATGAAAGGCGTGATTTTTTTGCGCGTTGCCAACGGGTGTCGGGGAGCAACGGCGACGCGCAGCACGTCGGTCCACAATGGTTCGGCAAGCAGCGGCGGCGGGCATTTGAGCGGCAGTGTGATGATGGCCAGTTCAGCTTCGCCTTGAAGAACGGCGTCACCTGCGGCTTCCGAGGCCATGAAGCGCAGATCGAGTTTGACTTGCGGCCAGGTTTTGACGAATGTGCGCAGTACCGGCGGCAGCCGGTGCAGGCCGACATGGTGGCTGGTGGCGACGCTCAATGTGCCGCTGACCTGGCCGCTCAGGTTGGCAAGCGCACGGCGGCTGTCGCCGATGTCGTGCAACAGCCGTTGGGCGCGTGGCAACAGGACATGTCCGGCTTCGGTCAATACGATGGTGCGACCCAGCCGGTCGAACAGGGTGACACCGAGCAGGGATTCCAGTGTTGATATGCGTTTGCTGACCGCCGATTGGGTCAGGTGCAGTTGTTCGGCAGCCCGCGAGAAGGAGCCGTGTTCGGTGACGGCGAGAAAGGCGGCAAGTGCGGCGGCATCCATTTTTTAGCCATTCCTGAAGAAATCTTTAACCACGAAAAACACGAAAGTCACGAAAAAATTACCGATGGGAAAGTGGAAGGCGTTGGCATCACGGTCAGGCTATTTTACCCTTTTCTATTCCTTTATGGAATGATTATTATGAAAAATATGAGTTTGCGTCATGAGTCGGACAGGCGTAAGCTGAAGTTCAGGTGCAGGCAGATGATTTTTTATCGGAAACGATGGTGGTGTTGGGGTTCGCAAGCTCACCCCAACCTACATTTGGAAATGAGCTAAGGAGCTGAAAACCATGGCAGGACAAACACTTTACGAAAAGTTGTGGCTCACGCATCTTGTCCGCGAAGAAGCGGACGGCACGGCGTTGTTGTATATCGACCGCCATCTGGTGCA
>JAITMH010000185.1 GCA_031277445.1 Burkholderiales bacterium | reverse complement strand
TTTCCATCACGCCGATGATCGTCACCTATTTCAGGGAGCGGCGGGGGCAGGGATCAGGAATCAGGAATCAGGGATCAGATTCTTGATCCGCCATTCCCGCCGAAAGCAAAATGCTTTATCATTAAATACTGTTTTTTTCGTTGGGGTTCGCAAGCTCACCCCAACCTATGCCCTGACTTCTGACCTCTGCCCCCTGACAACCGTGCAACCACGTTCTTCCGTTCAAGTCATCGTAATGGCAGCCGGCCAGGGCAAGCGCATGGTGTCGCGGTTGCCGAAGGTGTTGCACCGGCTGGCGGGGCGACCGTTGTTGTCGCATGTGCTGACAACGGCGCACAGTGTCGCGCCGCAAACCGTTGCTGTCGTTATCGGACACGGCGGTGCGGTGGTGCGGGAAACGTTTGCCGAAAGCGTAGATACCGTCTTTGTCGAGCAGCATCCGCCGCGTGGCACGGGCGACGCAGTGCGGGTGGCGCTGGCGGCTTTGCCCGATGCCGATTTGACGCTGGTGATGAACGGCGATTGCCCGCTGATTGCCGCGCCCGACGTTCGCCGGTTGTGCGACGCTGCCGCGCAAGACGCGCTGGTCTGGCTGACCGTGAAAACACCATCGCCGCAAGGCTTGGGACGCATCGTGCGCGACGCGAGCGGCCATGTGCAGGCGATTGTCGAAGAGCGCGACGCCGACGACGCGCAAAAGAAAATTGATGAGATCAACGTCGGCGTATTGGCTGCGCCGACGGCGTTGCTTAAACGCTGGGTCGGGCAGTTGACGTGCGACAACGCGCAGCAGGAATACTACCTGACCGACATTCTGGCGATGGCGGTGCGCGAAAATGTGCCGGTCGAAACCGTGCAGGCCGAAGACGAGCGCGATACACGCGGCGTCAACGACCGCGCACAACTCGCCGAAGTTGAGCGCATCGTGCAACAACGGCAAGCAGACGCATTGATGCGCCAGGGCGTCACGCTTGCTGATCCGGCGCGTTTCGATTTGCGCGGGACTTTGCGTTGTGGCCGCGACGTCAGCATTGATATCGGTTGTGTTTTTGAAGGCGACGTGACGCTGGGCAACGACGTTGAAATCGGTGCGTATTGCGTGCTTCGCAATGTCACGCTGGCCGATGGCGTCAAAGTTGCGCCGTTTTCGCATCTCGATGGCGCAGAGGTTGGGAAGCAAGCCGTCGTCGGGCCTTTTTCGCGTTTGCGTCCCGGCGCAAAACTCGCCGAACAAACGCACGTCGGCAATTTTGTCGAAATCAAGGCAAGCACACTGGGTGCGGGCAGCAAGGCGAACCATCTGAGTTATCTGGGCGATGCCGAGATCGGCGCCAACGTCAACATCGGCGCCGGAACGATTACCTGCAACTATGACGGTGTGAGCAAATACAAAACGACGATTGGCGACGATGCTTTCATCGGCTCGAACACGGCGCTGGTCGCACCGCTTACCGTCGGACAAGGCGCGACTATCTGCGCGGGCAGCACCTTGTCCGAAGATGCCGAAGCGCAAACATTAACGTTTACCCGAACGCGACCAATTGTCAAAAAAAACTGGCCGCGCCCCACTAAAAAAAGGAGTGAGTCATGAGTGAAACTGTTAAGCAATCGCAATCTTTCGCGCAGCCCGAAGCGAACACGGCGCAAACCGAACTTGGTTCGTATCGGCATTTTATGCAGAAAGAAATTTTCGAGCAACCGCGTGCGATAGCCGACTCACTTAAAGGGATCGAGACGGTGACGCCGGCGTGGTTTGGCGAGCGGGCGGCGGCGATTTTTTCAAAGATCGACAGCGTTCTCATTCTGGCATGCGGCACCAGCTACCACGCCGGACAAGCGGCGAGACACTGGATCGAATCGCTGGTGCGCTTGCCGTGCCATGTTGAAATTGCCAACGAATACCGCTTCCGCGACGGCGTTCCAAACCCGAACGCGCTGGTGATCGTAATATCGCAGTCGGGCGAAACCGCTGACACACTGGCAGCGCTGACCCAGGCAAAAAAGTTGGGACACACCTACACCTTGTCGATCTGCAATGTTGCCGCCAGCTCAATGATGCGGCAAACCGAATTGCGTTATCTGACCCGCGCCGGCGCTGAAATCGGCATTGCATCGACCAAGGTGTTTACGACGCAACTGGTCGCGCTCTTTTTGCTGACGTTGGCGCTGGCGAAAGAACGCGGTCGCCTGACCGCCGAAGAAGAAACGTTCTGGTTGCGGGCGCTGCGCCGCTTGCCGTCAGCGATGCAGGCAACGCTGGAACTGGAGCCGCAAATCATCGCCTGGGCCAAAACGTTTGCGCACAAGGCGCATGCGTTGTTCCTCGGTCGGGGATTGAATTTTCCGATTGCGCAGGAAGGCGCGTTAAAACTTAAAGAAACATCTTACATCCATGCCGAAGCGTTTCCGGTAGGCGAACTGAGACACGGGCCGATGGCGCTGATTGATGACGGTATGCCGGTGGTGGCGACCATGCCGAACAGTGCGCTGTTTGAGAAAACGAAAACCGTTTTGCGGGAAGCGCGAATGCGTGGCGCCGAGTTGTTTGTCGTTGCCGATTTTGACACACCCTTCACCGACGATGACGGATTCCATGTGTTGCGCGTGCCGGAACAAGAAAGCCTGTTGTCGCCGATTCTCCATGCGGCGCCGCTGCAATTGCTGGCGTACCACACGGCAGTGCTTCGCGGTACCGATGTCGATAAGCCGCGCAGTCTGACAAAGAGCGTGATGGAGGAGTAGCAGGGATCAGAGGTCAGGGATCAGAGAGCAGGCCGTAGGCTGGGATAAAGCGTAGCGTTATCCCAGCACTTTGGTTTTCAATGATGCGTGAAGCCGGGATACCGCTTCGTTTTATCCTGGCCTGCGATCTTGTTATTCGGAGTCATTTTTGGGAAACGCCATGAATCTTCTTTTCGTTCTCGACCCGCTGGCAAAACTTGAAGCGTACAAAGATTCCAGCGTCGCAATGATGCGGACGCTGCAAAAACGCGGGCATGAGGTGTACGCCAGCGAAATCGGAGAATTGTTCGCTGTCGGTAGCGAGGCGAATAGCGAAGCGTTGGCTGTGGCGCGGAAGATCGTCGTGTCCGACGACAACGCGCACTGGTACCGCGAAGAAGCGCCGACGAAAATGCCGTTGACCGCATTCGATGTGGTGCTGATGCGCAAGGACCCGCCGTTTGACATGGAATACATATACGCCACCCATGTTCTGGAAATCGCCGAACGCGCCGGTGTGGCGGTATTCAACAAGCCGCAACGCCTCCGCGATTTCAACGAGAAGATGGCAGTCCTGCGGTTTCCGCAATTCATCACGCCGACGTTGGTGTCGCGGCAACCGGGAATATTGCAGGCGTTCATCGACGAACACGGCGATACGATTTTGAAGCCGCTCGACGGCATGGGCGGCACATCCATATTTCGGGTACGCGCCGACGACCCCAACCGCAACGTGATCGTCGAAACGTTGAACGGTTTCGGCGCACATTCGGTGATGGCGCAATGCTTTATTCCGGCTATTCGTGACGGCGACAAACGGGTGCTGATTATCGGCGGCAAAGTTGTGCCGTATGCGCTGGCGCGAATCCCGAAGTCGGGCGAAACACGCGGCAATCTGGCGGCGGGCGGCAAGGGCGTGGCGGTGCCGTTGACCGAGCGGGAAACCGAAATTGCCGAAGCGCTGGCGGCACCGTTGTGGGAACAAGGATTGTTAATCGTCGGCCTCGATGTCATCGGCGGTTTTTTGACGGAAGTGAATGTGACCAGCCCGACGTGCTTTACCGAAATTGCCGAGCAAACCGGTTTCGATGTGGCGGGCTTGTTGGTGGACAGGCTTGAGAAAATTAATTTAACCGCAAAGAACGCATAGAACACAAAGAAATTCTCACGCGAAGGCGCGATCAGGCATCAGAAAAGCGCCTCACGCGAATGCGCGAAGACGCGAAGAAGAAAAGCTTTAACCACGAAAAACACGAAAGGCACGAAAAAAATTAACCGCAAAGAACGCAAAGATCACAAAGAAAAAACCGGCGTCATTGCGAGTTCCGTAGTTCCGTAGGCTGGCGATGAGCGCAGCGAATCCCAGCGTTTTGCCTCACGCGAAGCCGCGAAGAAAAAGTTGGCGACATTGCGAGGAGCGAAAGCGACGAAGC